>NZ_JAYQWM010000009.1:0-104568 GCF_036662595.1 Escherichia sp. Lx600-2
CAGCTGATAGAAACAGAAGCCACTGGAGCACCTCAAAAACACCATCATACACTAAATCAGTAAGTTGGCAGCATCACCCTGCTGACGTTATCCCTTCCGGCATCTGCCTGTTCTCCTTTTGCCGTTGAACGCATGGCGGCGCTTTTGCAACAAACAGACGACCCCGTGAGTCTGGTTTCTGGCTTTGTCAGCTTTGTAGAGGGGCAATTGACACTGGAACCACGGGTGATGATGACAAAAACCCGTGCCTGGGCGCTGGACGCGGAAACTGCGCCTGTGGCACCGCTACCTTCTGCCAGCGTTTTGCCTGTGCCGTCTACCGCTCATCAGTTGCTGATGCGCTGCCAGGCGTTACTTATTCAACTGCTCCATAACGGCTGGCGCTATCAGGAACAGAGCGCTATTAGTCAGGCAGAGTTGCTGGCGAATGACCTCACCGCGGTGGGTTTTTATCGGCTGGCACATGTGTTGGCACAATTTCGTAATACAGAAAGCGAGGCACGGGTAGAAGCAATGAATAACGGTGTTTTGCTTTGCGAACAATTATTCCCCATGCTTCAGCAACAAGGATGAAATAGTGCTTTTTACTAAGAGTTCTACTCCAGTTCCGGACTGCTCACACCACGGTATTAGGCATATCCTATATAGCCCCTGGTGAGAGTCACCAGTTTCTTGATTAAATAAAATGGAGTTTTACATGAAGGCTTTCAATAAGCTGTTTTCCCTCGTTGTTGCATCTGTTCTGGTTTTCTCTCTTGCTGGCTGCGGTGACAAAGAAGAATCGAAGAAATTCAGCGCCAATCTGAACGGCACTGAAATTGCCATTACCTATGTCTACAAAGGTGACAAGGTGCTTAAGCAATCTTCTGAAACCAAAATTCAATTTGCCTCCATTGGTGCAACCACCAAAGAAGATGCTGCCAAGACACTTGAGCCGTTAAGCGCCAAATACAAAAACATCGCGGGTGTTGAAGAAAAATTAACCTATACCGATACCTACGCGCAGGAAAACGTGACTATCGATATGGAAAAAGTGGATTTTAAAGCCCTGCAGGGTATTTCAGGAATCAACGTTTCTGCTGAAGATGCCAAAAAAGGTATCACTATGGCGCAAATGGAACTGGTGATGAAAGCCGCTGGTTTTAAAGAAGTGAAATAATCTGTCGGCGGCCATGTTTCGCATGGCCGCCATACCCGTCTTAGCTTTTCTTCACATGCTGGCGCGCTGCCAGTCCACGCAGAAAATAACGTAAAAATTGATCGCCGCATTCGCGGAAGTTTTTATGATCCGGTGCGCGCATCATCGCTGTAATTTCCGGCATCGAAACGCGGAACTGCTGTTCGGTGAGGATAGCCAGAATGTCATCGGTTTTCAGCGAAAACGCGATGCGTAATTTTTTCAGCACGATGTTGTTATTAATGCGACGTTCCGGCTCCAGTGCCGGAGCAGACTCATCCTTGCCGCGTTTTTCATAAATCAGGCCATTGAGGAATGACGACAAAACAATGTCCGGACAACGCTGAAAACCCTCTTCGTCTTCTTTACGTAGCCAGACGGCGATCTGTTCCGCGGTGGCTTCGACATTACCCAGCGCCAGAATACGCACCAGGTCATTATTATTGGCTTTCAAAATGTAGCGCACGCTACGCAGAATATCGTTACTTAGCATGAGGCCTTCAGGTGTTGATGAGGCAAAAAGCCATTTTAGCAGTCTTTTACAGGCCAATCGCCTCTTTTAAGCTTTTCAGATAACGGCGGCTGACCGGCACGGTTAAGCCATTACGCAAAATCAACTCGGCCTGGCCGTTATCTTCCAGACGAATCTCCTGTAAATGCGCGAGGTTAACCAGATACTGACGATGGCAGCGCAGTAGTGGTGTACGACTTTCCAGGGTACGTAATGTCAATTCGGTAAAGCCCTCTTTCCCTTCGTGGCTGGTAACGTAGACACCGCTCATTCGACTGCTGACAAATGCCACATCTTTCATTTGCAGCAAATAAATCCGACTATGCCCCGTACAAGGGATAAATTTCAGCGCCTGTTGATTTTCCGGTAACAGCGAAACATCCTGCTTGCTGCGCTCCTGACGCAATCGCGCCAGCGTTTTCTCCAGCCGCGCTTCATCAATTGGCTTCAGCAGATAATCAAAGGCATGTTCTTCAAAGGCTTTAATAGCGTATTCGTCAAACGCAGTGAGAAAAACAATATACGGCCGATGTTCCGGGTCAAGCATCCCCACCATTTCCAGACCACTGATGCGCGGCATCTGGATATCGAGAAACAGCACATCCGGGCGCAGTTTATGCACCGCGCCGATCCCTTCCACGGCGTTTGAACACTCTCCAACGATTTCAATATCGCTCTGCTCCTGCAAAAATACACGCAGGTTCTCCCGTGCTAACGGTTCATCATCGACAATTAAGACTTTAATCATGCCTCGTCCCTCCATGGTAGTCGTAACGTTATTCGGGTGTAACTATCAGGCTCACAGGCGACGCTTGTTCCATAGTCATCGCCAAACCGTTCACGTAAACGCTTATCCACCAGATTCATCCCCAGCCCACTGGCATTGGTTACCGGTTGATACAAACCGGCATTGTCTTCGATCTCCAGCATCAAATGTTGCCCCTCACGTCGGGCGCTGATTGCCACTCGCCCTGTATCCAGCAGTTGTGATGTCCCATGTTTAATGGCGTTTTCCACTATCGGTTGCAGGGTAAACGCGGGCAATTGCTGCTGGGATAATTCTTGCGGAATAGCAATGTTGACCTGCAACCGCGACTGGAAGCGCGCCTTTTCAATTTGCAGATAAGCGTTCACATGTTCAATTTCGTCGGCGAGAGTAACAAACTCCGAAGGCCGCTTTAAGTTTTTGCGGAAAAAAGTGGAAAGATACTGCACCAGCTGGCTGGCCTGTTCGCTGTCGCGGCGGATCACCGCTTTAATGGTGTTAAGCGCATTAAACAAAAAATGAGGATTCACCTGGGCGTGAAGCAGTTTGATTTCTGACTGGGTGAGCATCGCTTTTTGCCGCTCATATTGCCCGGCAAGAATCTGCGCCGAAAGCAGTTGCGCAATCCCCTCGCCCAGCGTGCGGTTTATTGAACTGAATAAACGGTTTTTGGCTTCATACAATTTGATGGTGCCCATCACCCGCTGATTTTCACCACGCAACGGAATTACCAGCGTCGACCCCAGTTTGCATTGCGGATGCAAAGAGCAACGATAAGGTACTTCGTTGCCATCAGCGTAGACCACTTCACCGGTTTCAATCGCTTTTAAGGTGTAAGTCGAAGAAATCGGTTTGCCGGGTAAATGGTGGTCGTCACCAATTCCAGTAAAGGCCAGCAATTTCTCTCGATCGGTAATCGCGACTGCACCAATATCCAGCTCCTGATACAGCACCTGTGCCACTTTCATGCTGTTCACTTCGTTAAACCCCTGGCGCAAAATGCCTTCCGTCGAGGCTGCCACTTTCAGCGCAGTGGCAGAAAAAGCCGAAGTGTATTTTTCAAACATCGCGCGTTTATCGAGCAATATACGCATAAACAGCGCCGCGCCGACGGTATTGGTGACCATCATTGGCGCAGCAATATTACTCACCAGACGCACCGCATCTTCATAAGGTCGGGCGATCGCCAGGATGATCAACATTTGCACCATTTCAGCGACGAACGTGACGGCACCGGCGGTAATGGGGTTAAAGACTTTATCAGTGCGCCCGCGACGGATCAGGATGCTGTGTACCAGGCCGCCGAGCAATCCTTCAACGATGGTCGAGATCATGCAACTTAGCGCGGTCATGCCCCCCATCGAATATCGATGTAACCCGCCGGTCAGGCCAACCAGCCCACCGACGACCGGACCGCCGAGTAAGCCGCCCATTACCGCGCCTATCGCACGGGTATTGGCAATAGAATCGTCAATGTGCAACCCAAACCAGGTGCCCATGATGCAGAAGATGGAAAAGACGATGTAGCAGAGAAATTTATGCGGCAGACGAACCGTGACCTGCATTAACGGTATGAATAATGGCGTTTTACTCATTAACCACGCAATGACTAAAAAAACGCACATCTGCTGAAGCAGCAGCAACACCAGATTAAAATCGTACATACCCGCAAACCACACTTCCCTTTAAAACGCGTAACATACATTGCCTGCGTTTAACTTTCTTTGAACTCTTGCAGAAAAATGAGAATTCGTGAGTACGATCACTCAAAATCGCCTGGCAAAAATAAAATCACCCTATAAATGCACAAAAAACGGGCAAAACTACCTGGTTCGCAAAACTGCGTCTAAAGTTAAACCGGGACCTCGCGAGCAAGGGTGAGACGATGGCGCTTTACACAATTGGTGAAGTGGCGTTGCTTTGTGATATTAACCCTGTCACGTTACGCGCGTGGCAGAGGCGTTACGGATTGCTGAAACCGCAACGGACAGACGGCGGTCATCGGCTGTTCAACGATGCCGATATTGACCGGATCCGCGAGATCAAACGCTGGATCGACAACGGCGTGCAGGTCAGCAAAGTTAAAATGCTGCTCAGTAATGAAAATGTTGATGTGCAGAACGGCTGGCGCGATCAGCAAGAAACATTACTGACCTACCTGCAAAGCGGCAATCTGCATAGCCTGCGAACGTGGATCAAAGAGCGCGGTCAGGATTACCCCGCCCAGACACTCACCACACATCTGTTTATTCCTCTGCGCCGACGGCTTCAGTGCCAACAACCGACTCTCCAGGCGCTGCTGGCGATCCTCGACGGCGTACTGATCAACTACATCGCCATTTGTCTGGCTTCGGCACGTAAAAAACAGGGTAAAGATGCGCTGGTGGTTGGCTGGAATATTCAGGATACCACCCGTCTGTGGCTGGAGGGCTGGATTGCCAGTCAACAAGGATGGCGCATTGATGTCCTCGCCCACTCGCTCAATCAACTACGCCCTGAACTGTTCGAAGGCCGTACATTGCTGGTGTGGTGCGGTGAAAATCGAACCTCCGCCCAACAGCAGCAACTCACCAGTTGGCAGGAACAAGTCCATGATATTTTCCCACTCGGCATTTAATGATTCGTTAACAAATGCGCTTTACTGTACAATCCTTTCGTTAACATAAGGAGTGCATTATGCGCATAGCTAAAATTGGGGTCATCGCCCTGTTCCTGTTTATGGCGTTAGGCGGAATTGGTGGCGTCATGCTCGCAGGTTATACCTTTATTTTGCGTGCTGGCTAAGCGCCTGCACCAGCCTTTCAAACAGGCGGTCTGCGATGATCGCCGCCAGTGCCACCAGTAACGCTCCCTGGATCACATACGCGGTATTAAATCCGCTAAGCCCGATGATGATGGGCGTACCCAGCGTGCTGGCCCCTACCGTTGAGGCGATCGTCGCCGTACCAATGTTGATAATCACCGAAGTTCGCACGCCCGCCAGAATCACCGGAGCCGCCAGCGGTAGCTCGACCTTACGCAGTCGCTGACCACGACTCATTCCCATACCCTTCGCAACTTCTGTCACGCTGGCATCAATCGCTCCCAGCCCGGCAAGTGTCGCCTGCAGGACGGGCAGCACGCCGTATAGGATCAAGGCGATAATCGCTGGTTGCAGACCAAAGCCGATCACCGGAACAGCAATCGCCAGCACCGCAACGGGCGGAAAAGTCTGCCCAACGGCGGCAATAGTTTCCACCAGTGGGCGAAATTCCGCGCCCCACGGGCGAGTGACTGCAATTCCGGCACCAGTACCAATGATCACCGCAAACAGACTCGAAATTCCCACCAGCCAGAAATGAGCCAGTGCCAGAGCTGCAAAACTTTCTTGCTGATAAACGGGTCGTGGCAGTTGTGGGAACAAGGCAGCAAACAGCGGCTGGCTGTAAGGCAGCCAGAAAATCAGTGCCGCAAACAAAGCAATGAGCCAGAACAGCGGATCGCGCAACATCTTCATACGCTTACGCCTCCACCAGCAGATCCTGAAAATGCAGCGTGCCGCAAGGCTGGCCCTGCGTGTTCACCACCGGCAGCACCTCGCATCCCCGCGCGACAAACAGAGAGAGCGCATCGCGTAGCGTCATCTCTTCTGCCAGTGCCTCACCTTCTGCTCGTTCTTCGCGACGCACGTAATCCGCCACACTACGTAACGAAAGCAGGCGCACACCCAGTTCACTACGTCCAAAAAAATGGCGGACAAAATCATTCGCCGGACGAGTCAGCATCGTCAGCGGATTGCCCTGCTGCACCACTTCACCGTGATCCATCAATACCAGATGTTCTGCCAGCCGTAGCGCCTCATCAATATCATGAGTGACCAGCACAATAGTGCGCCCCAGCAAACGGTGAATGCGCGTCATCTCTTGTTGCAACGCGCCGCGCGTTACCGGGTCCAGTGCGCCAAAAGGTTCATCCATCAGTAAGACTTGCGGATCGGCAGCCAGTGCACGGGCCACTCCCACACGTTGCTGCTGACCACCGGAAAGCTGATGCGGATAACGCTCACGCAAATTTGACTCCAGCCCCAGTAGCGCCATTAATTCGTCGATACGATCGTCAATCCGTGCCCGCGACCATTTTTGTAATTGCGGCACGGTAGCGATGTTTTGCGCCACGCTCCAGTGGGGGAACAGGCCAATAGATTGAATGGCATAGCCCATCCGGCGGCGCAACTCCAGTACTGGCAGCGAGCGAATTTCTTCTCCGGCAAAGCGGATCTCTCCGCTGTCATGCTCCACCAGGCGGTTAATCATTTTCAGGGTGGTGGATTTACCGGAGCCAGATGTGCCAATCAGCACCGAAAAACTCCCTTCCTGAAAATTGAGATTGAGATCGTTAACGGCTTTTTGTGCGCCAAACAGTTTGCTGACATGGCTAAATTCAATCATTACGTTTCACCTTCAACAGTGCGATAAGTAAATCGAACAGCGCATCGATCAGCACCGCCAGAACAATTACCGGGATCACCCCCAGCAACACTAAATCAATGGCGCTGCTTAGCAGCCCCTGGAAAACCAGCGCACCAAAACCGCCTGCGCCGATTAACGCCGCAATCACCGCCATGCCTACAGTTTGCACCATCACCACCCGCAGGCTGCGCAGAAATACCGGTAACGCCAGCGGTAACTGAACATGCAGGAATCGCTGCGCCCCGCTCATGCCCATCGCTCTGGCGCTCTCCAGCACATCGCGCGGGATCTGGTTCAAGCCGACTACCACGCCACGCACCAGCGGCAGCAAGGCATAGAGCACCAGCGCAATCAGTGCGGGTGTCATTCCGGTTCCTGCTATGCCAAGCTTCCCCAGCCACGGAAAGGCCGTAACCAGTCCGGCAAGCGGCGCAATCAGCAGGCCAAAGAGCGCCACCGAAGGCACGGTCTGAATGACATTGAGCAGAGAAAAAATCGCCCCCTGCCGCGCGGTGGAAAAGTAGCACCAGATGCCCAACGGCACACCAATCACTAACGCAGGCAGCACCGCACCAAACAGCAACGTCAGATGTTGTGCCAGCGCGTCGTCAAACACATCCTGACGGTTGGCGTATTCTTTCATTAGTGAGAGATCGTTAAGCGTGCCGGAGTACAGCAACCACAGCGGAATAATGGCAATCTGCATATGCAACAACCAGCGCCACAGCGGATGCGTGGAGATTCGGCGGATGGCATCGCTACAGGCCAGCAATGCCAGCGCCGCAGACAGCCAGAAACCACTGCCGAGGCTGGTACGCGCCAGCGAACTGCCATTTTGCGCCAGTTGGGTCGCCGCCTTTCCAGCTCCCCACACCAGCAATACGAAGACGAATTGCGCCAGAATGAGTGCAAAAATGCTGCCTTTTTTAGCGGGAATAAAACAGGCTGTCAGCCAGGCGCAACCAACGCCCACCAGCATCCAGATCGTTTGCGGCCACAGCTGCCAGAGATGTCGCCCTTCACCCGAGACTAAACGATTAGGCGCGTAGCTGATAAACGGCAGCGCTGCTGCGATTGCCGTCAGCAACAGCAGCAGCGCCAGAACAGGATTAATACGTAGATAAGTCACGGGAAATTACTTCGTCCACCCTTTTTGTTTCAGGTAGTCGGCAGCCACTTTTTTGGCATCCAGTCCTTCCACTGCAATGCTGGCATTCAGTTGCTGCAATGTTTTTGCATCGAGGCTGGCGAAGACTGGCTGTAGCCACTGTGCCATTTGCGGATACTCTTTCAGCACCGACTCACGCACCACTGGTGCTGGCGCGTAGATAGGTTGCACGCCTTGCGGATCGCTTAAGGTTTGCAGCCCCAGCGCCGCGACTGGACCGTCAGTGCCGTAAGCCATTGCGGCATTAACGCCAGAAGTTTGCTGGGCAGCGGCTTTAATCGTCACCGCCGTGTCGCCACCAGCCAGTGACAGCAACTGATCCTGACCGAGCTTAAAGCCATAGGCTTTTTCAAACACGGGTAAGGCATCGGCGCGTTCGATAAACTCTGCCGAGGCTGCCAGTTTGAAGGTGCCGCCCTCTTTCAGATAACGACTCAGGTCAGCAAGCGAAGTGAGTTTGTTTTTCTCTGCCACATCCTGACGCACGGCGATGGTCCAGGTGTTATTTGCAGGTGCGGGCGTCAGCCAGATTAACTTGTTTTGCTCTGCATCGAGTTTTTTGACTTTCTCGTAACCTTGCTGCGCGTTTTTCCACGCTGCATCGTTTTCATCTTTAAAGAAAAACGCGCCATTGCCGGTATATTCCGGATAGATATCCAGTTCACCGGAAGTAATCGCCCCGCGCACCACAGGAGTCGTTCCGAGTTGCACTTTATTGACCGTCGGTACGCCGTGGCTTTCCAGTACCTGCAAAATGATATTGCCGAGCAGCGCGCCTTCAGTATCGATTTTTGAACCGACTTTAACGGGAGAAGCTGCCTGTAGCGGCAGGCTCACGGCTGCCAACATAACCAGTGAACCTGCCCAGACCTTTGAGAGTGGCATGATGCTTTCCTCATTCTTTTACTGTTGTTTTCAGCGAATTAAGAGAAAAGCATAGTTGATAATGGCGGGGTTAGCCTGAGCGGACGGATTCAGTTGCAGAATCAGATAAATACTTAAGAGGCATATTCGGTCCGGCGTTTCCTGCCGGATGCGGCGCGAGCGCCTTATCCGGCCTACAAAGGGCGAAAATTCAGCAAGTTAAGATATGAACATCAGGCAAAGGGCGCAAACGTCGCGCCCTTACTAAAGCATTACAGCAACTCAAACTCGCCTTTCTTAACGCGTGCGGAATCAGTGCCGATAAAGACATTGAACTTGCCAGGCTCGGCGTCATATTTCATCTGTTGATTCCAGAACTTCAGCGCCTCGATATCAATCGGGAAGCTGACGGTCTGAGTTTCGCCCGGCTTCAGCGTGATTTTCTCAAAGCCTTTAAGCTGCTTCACCGGACGACTCATGGAAGCCGTCACATCCTGCAAATACATCTGAATCACCGTGGCCCCCTCGCGCTTACCGGTGTTCGTCACCTGCACGCTGGCGGTCACTTTGCCGTCACGCTTCATGGTCGGCGCAGAAAGTTTCACATCAGAGACGGTGAAAGTGGTATAGCTCAGCCCATAGCCGAACGGATAAAGCGCCCCGTTAGCTTCATCAAAATAACGCGAAGTGTATTTGTTCGGCTTATCGGCATTATACGGACGCCCGGTATTCAGATGGCTGTAGTACACCGGGATCTGCCCGACAGAACGCGGAAAGGACATCGGCAGCTTGCCGGACGGGTTGTAATCGCCAAACAATACATCGGCAATCGCATTACCGCCTTCAGTCCCGGCAAACCAGGTTTCCAGAATCGCATCAGCTTGCTGATCTTCTTTCACCAGCGCCAGCGGACGCCCGTTCATCAGCACCAGCACCAGCGGTTTGCCGGTGGCTTTCAGGGCGGCAATCAAATCACGCTGGCTTTGCGGAATAGTGATATCGGTACGGCTGGAGGCTTCGTGCGCCATCCCCTGGGCTTCACCGACCACAGCCACCACCACATCAGACTGTTTCGCCGTCTGCACCGCTTCATCAATCATCTCTTGCGGCGAGCGCGGATCGACTTTGACCGCTTCTTCATACTGATTCAGGAAATCGATAATGCCTTTGTCACTGGTAACGTTCGCCCCTTTGGCATACAGCACTTTACCGTTTTCACCGACGGCATTTTTAATCCCTGTTAGCACAGTAACAGATTGATCGGCGACACCGGCTGCGGACCAGCTGCCCATCACGTCACGTTTACTGTCCGCCAGTGGCCCAACCACCGCAATGGTGGCCGATTTTTTCAGCGGTAACGTTTCGAGACGGTTTTTCAGCAACACCAGGCTTTCACGCGCCACTTCACGCGCTTCTTTACGGTGCAGGCGGCTTTCGGCATTGGTATCCATCGGGTCAGACTCTTTCGGACCGAGATGGCTGTATGGGTCGTTAAACAACCCCATATCATATTTAACGTTCAGTACATGGCGGGCAGCATCGTCCAGCTCTGCCATCGTCACTTTGCCGGATTTGATCAACCCAGGCAGATACTTCGAGTAGTACTCGTCGCTCATGCTCATGTTGATTCCGGATTTCAGCGCCACGCGCACCGCATCTTCCGGGTCTGCCGCCGTGCCATGTTTAATCAGTTCTTTGATTGCACCATGATCGGAAACGGTGATGCCTTTAAAGCCCCACTGGTCGCGCAGAACATCTTTCAGCAGCCAGGAGTCGGAGGTGGCTGGCGTGCCGTTGAGTGAGTTCAGCGCCACCATTACCGCACCGCTGCCTGCGTCCAGCCCCGCTTTGTACGGCGGCATATAATCATTAAACAGGCGCTGCGGACTCATATCGACGGTGTTGTACTCTTTACCGCCTTCTACCGCACCGTATGCGGCAAAGTGTTTGACGCTGGTCATCACCGAGTAGCGATCTGCCGGGCTTTTACCCTGCATCGCTTCCACCATGGTTTTACCCATTATTGAGGTGAGATACGTATCTTCGCCAAAACCTTCGGAAGCACGTCCCCAGCGCGGATCGCGCGAGACATCGACCATCGGTGCCCAGGTCATATTCAGGCCATCATCTGCCGCTTCATAAGCAGAGACACGTCCGACCGTTTTCACTGCATCGAGGTTAAAAGACGAGGCCAGACCGAGGCTAATCGGGAACACCGTGCGCTGACCGTGCAGCACGTCGTAAGCAAAGAAAAGAGGAATTTTCAGGCGGCTTAATTCCATCACCTGATCCTGCATGGCGCGGATATCCTGACGGGTTACGGTGTTGAAAATCGCCCCAACCTGACCGTCTTTGATCATCTCGCGGATCGCCTCTTTCGGGTTATCCGGGCCGACGCTGATTAAGCGCAGCTGACCAATTTTCTCATCAACTGTCATTTTCTTAAGCAGTTCGGTGACGAACGCATCCCGCGCTTCAGGCGTTAATGGATGGTTACCGAATAAATCATCCGCCAGTGCTGGCTGCAGGGCCAGACTCACCGCGATTCCTACTGAACATAGCCATTTCATATGGATTTTTCTTCCTTTGTTGCCCGACGTGGCAGCGAAAATGGTGCAAAAACCGTAGTTTGCCATAAGCATGATGGAGAGAGAAAAAGAATGCTCAGTTTATTGTCTGAATTTTCAAAATATTCACTCGCTGAATTGTCATACAAGGCGCTATTCTAGTTTGTGATATTTTTTCGCCACCACAAGGAGTGGAAAATGTCTTCCATGACAACAACTGATAATAAAGCCTTTTTGAATGAACTTGCCCGTCTGGTCGGTCATTCACACCTGCTCACCGATCCCGCAAAAACGGCCCGCTATCGCAAGGGCTTCCGTTCTGGTCAGGGCGACGCGCTGGCTGTCGTTTTCCCTGGCTCACTACTGGAATTGTGGCGGGTGCTGAAAGCCTGCGTCACCGCCGACAAAATTATTCTGATGCAGGCTGCCAATACAGGCCTGACCGAAGGATCGACGCCAAACGGTAACGATTATGATCGCGATATCGTGATCATCAGCACCCTGCGTCTCGACAAGCTGCACGTTCTCGGCAAGGGCGAACAGGTGCTGGCCTATCCGGGCACCACGCTTTATTCGCTGGAAAAAGCCCTCAAACCGCTGGGACGCGAACCGCACTCGGTGATTGGATCATCGTGCATTGGCGCATCGGTTATCGGCGGTATCTGTAATAACTCTGGTGGTTCGCTGGTGCAGCGTGGCCCGGCGTATACCGAAATGTCGTTATTCGCGCGTATAAATGAAGATGGCAAACTGACGCTGGTGAACCATCTGGGGATTGATCTGGGCGAAACGCCGGAGCAGATCCTTAGCAAGCTGGATGACGATCGCATCAAAGATGACGATGTGCGTCACGATGGTCGTCACGCCCACGATTATGACTATGTCCACCGCGTTCGTGATATTGAAGCCGACACGCCCGCACGTTATAACGCCGATCCGGATCGGTTATTTGAATCTTCTGGTTGCGCCGGGAAGCTGGCCGTCTTTGCAGTACGTCTTGATACCTTCGAAGCGGAAAAAAATCAGCAGGTGTTTTATATCGGCACCAACCAGCCGGAAGTGCTGACCGAAATCCGCCGTCATATTCTGGCTAACTTCGAAAATCTGCCGGTTGCCGGGGAATATATGCACCGGGATATCTACGATATTGCGGAAAAATACGGCAAAGACACCTTCCTGATGATTGATAAGTTAGGCACCGATAAGATGCCGTTCTTCTTTAATCTCAAGGGACGCACCGATGCGATGCTGGAGAAAGTGAAATTCTTCCGTCCGCATTTTACTGACCGTGCGATGCAAAAATTCGGTCACCTGTTCCCCAGCCATTTACCGCCGCGCATGAAAAAATGGCGCGATAAATACGAGCATCATCTGCTGTTAAAAATGGCGGGCGATGGCGTGGGCGAAGCCAAATCGTGGCTGGTGGATTATTTCAAACAGGCCGAAGGCGATTTCTTTGTCTGTACGCCGGAGGAAGGCAGCAAAGCGTTTTTACACCGTTTCGCCGCTGCGGGCGCAGCAATTCGTTATCAGGCGGTGCATTCCGATGAAGTCGAAGACATTCTGGCGCTGGATATCGCTCTGCGGCGTAACGACACCGAGTGGTATGAGCATTTACCGCCGGAGATCGACAGCCAGCTGGTGCACAAGCTCTATTACGGCCATTTTATGTGCTATGTCTTCCATCAGGATTACATCGTTAAAAAAGGCGTGGATGTGCATGCGTTGAAAGAACAGATGCTGGAGCTGCTACAGCAGCGCGGCGCGCAATACCCTGCCGAACATAACGTCGGTCATTTGTATAAAGCACCGGAGACGTTGCAGAAGTTTTATCGCGAGAACGATCCGACCAACAGTATGAATCCGGGGATCGGTAAAACCAGTAAGCGGAAAAACTGGCAGGAAGTGGAGTAAAAATTACGGATGGCAGAGTATCGCCATCCGTAATTCACTTAATCGTTCTGTGCCGTCTGCCCCGCCGCCGCCATTTGGGCGGCTTTTTGTTTTTTATAGCTCAACGCTGCTGCCGGAACAGGCATCACTTTACCGGTTTCAATCCAGGTTCGCAGGCGGCTGGCATCGGCAAAATGGGTATATTTGCCAAACGCATCCATCACTACCAGCGCCACCGGTTTATTATTGATAACCGTACGCATCACCAGACAATGGCCCGCCGCATTGGTAAAGCCGGTTTTGGTTAGCTGGATATTCCAGTTATCGCGATACACCAGATGATTAGTATTGCGGAACGGCAGCGTATACGTCGGGTTAGAGAAGGTTGCCATATCTTCCCGGGTGGTACTTAACTGCCCGATCAACGGATATTGTTTGCTGGCAATGAGCAGTTTGGTTAAGTCACGGGCGGTTGAAACGTTATGCACCGACAATCCGGTCGGTTCAACAAAGCGCGTGTTGTTCATTCCGAGCGATTTCGCTTTCGCATTCATCGCCTTAATAAAGGCTTTGTAACCACCGGGATAATGGTGCGCAAGGCTTGCCGCCGCGCGGTTTTCTGAAGACATCAACGCCAGCAACAGCATATCTTTACGGCTGATTTCGCTGTTCAGTCGTACGCGCGAATAGACCCCTTTCATCTCCGGCGTCTGGCTGATATCCACTTTTAGTTTTTCATCCAGCGGCAGTCGTGCATCCAGCACGACCATCGCAGTCATTAATTTGCTGATAGACGCAATCGGACGCACCAGATCCGGGTGGTTCGAATAGATCACTTTGTTGGTATTCAGATCAACAATCATCGCGCTACCGGAGGCAATTTCCGGTTGTGAAGCGGTGGTAGCGGCTGCCGTTTTCGCAACGGCCTGCGGTGCAAAAGGCACAGCCAGCATCAGGGTCAGGCTAAATAAAGAAACTCGAAATTTCGGCATGATGAGCATTCAGATAGTGGTTCACGCGCACGGGTTGCGCACCGCCGGAGTAAGGATTTACTGAGGCTAGCGACGCCATCATAACGAGCAAAAAGTGCGATCGTCAAAGGAGAATCGTGAGGAAATGCTGCATTGCTGACATTTACGCCAGCAATGCAACGTCAAAGAACTTTCTAGAACAAACGATAACCGTAGCCCCATAGTATAACGGTAAGGGCGAGCAGCACTTCCAGTACCAGCACGCCAATCGCCAGCGTCGAACTGGAGAAGCTAAGGCCTTCCTCTTTGTTGATATTCAGGAAGCTCGGAATACCAAGGTAAAGCAGGTAACCGGTGTAAAACAGTGCCACCGTGCCGACCAGCGCACACAACCAGACCAGCGGATAAAGCGCCACCAGACCGCTTAAAAACAGCGGAGTTGCAACGTAGCCCGCGAAGACCATGCAGTGCGCAAGTGACGGACGCTGCGGGTAATTGCGCGCCATCCACCAGATGACCCGCCCCATCACCGCAACCCCAGCCAGCATAACGCCGTAAAACAAGACAGCCAGCGCCAGTCCGGTAAACCAGGATAACTTCAGGATAGTGCCATCGCCAAAATTCCAGCCAATCTGTGTAGTGCCAATGAAGGCGCAAATCACCGGAATCGCCGCCATCAGCAAAACGTGGTGGGTGTAATGGTGAGAAATCGTTTCGTTTTCGCGATTAATCACCTGCATTTCACGATCGGGATGGGAAAACAGTCCCCAGACATGGCTCATACCGCCCCCTTGTTGTGAGTTCATGAACCTGACAGTTCAAGTATAAGTCAGCTTGTGATTATTTTTTGTTCGCCCATGTAATTTGCACCGTCTGATGTACGTCCTTTTTCAGCGTGAATGATTCACAGGGTGTATGCTTACAGGCAACCAAAGGGAGACAGACTGGCCTATGGATCTCAATACACTCATCTCACAATATGGTTATGCCGCGCTGGTGATCGGTAGCCTGGCGGAAGGTGAAACCGTGACTTTGCTGGGAGGCGTTGCGGCGCATCAGGGGCTATTAAAGTTCCCGCTGGTGGTACTTTCTGTGGCGCTTGGCGGCATGATTGGCGACCAGGTGCTTTATCTGTGCGGGCGGCGGTTTGGCGGCAAGCTGTTACGCCGTTTCTCGAAACATCAGGATAAAATTGAGCGGGCGCAGAAACTTATCCAACGCCATCCGTATCTGTTTGTCATTGGTACGCGCTTTATGTATGGCTTTCGGGTGATTGGCCCGACGCTGATTGGTGCCAGCCAGCTGCCGCCGAAAATCTTTCTGCCGCTTAATATTCTCGGCGCATTTGCCTGGGCGTTGATTTTTACCACTATCGGTTACGCTGGTGGTCAGGTGATTGCGCCGTGGTTGCACAATCTCGATCAGCATTTGAAGCACTGGGTCTGGTTGATTCTGGTCGTGGTTCTGGTGGTAGGCGTGCGCTGGTGGCTGAAACGACGCGGGAAGAAAAAGCCGGATAATCAGGCGTAAAACCATTGCCCTGGATAAGGCGTTCGCGCCGCATCCGACATCCGGGGCACCATGCCTGATGCGACGCTTGTGCGTCTTATCATGCCTACCAAAATTTTACCCATTGAAATAACCACGCACCTCACTGCGCTATTCTGGGTTGAACTGCGGATTCGCCAACATAAAGCCGCCATCCACTATCAACGACTGCCCGGTGGTGTAATTTGCGCCCTCTGAGCACAGCCACGCTACCAGGCTGGCAATCTCATGCGTTGCGCCAAAACGCCGCAGAGGAATCGAAGGCTCCGCGTCGGGCTTCACGTCGCTGTCATCCATGCCATTCATTGGCGTGGCGATCGCCCCAGGCGCGACTGCGTTCACCAAAATCTTATGCCTGACCAGCTCCAGCGCCATCGCTTTGGTTAACCCACCGAGCGCATGTTTAGCGGCTGTGTAGGCGCTGGCATCCGGCAGCGGCGTATGTTCATGTACCGACGTAATGTTGATGATGCGACCGCCCTGCCCTTGTTTCACCATCTGGCGGGCCGCAATTTGTGAGCATAAAAATGCACCATCGACATCAACGGTAAAAATCTTGCGCCACTCATCGAAAGCCATATCAAGAAACGGCGCTTTGGTCATTGCGCCCGCATTATTCACCAGCACATCAATACGCCCCAGCCGTTGAATGAGTTTCTCCAGCGCCTGCGCACCTTCTGGCAGTTTACCGAGATCCAGCTGCACAATCTCCGCACGTACGCCGTGGCTAACTACCTCACGCGCGGTATCTTTTGCCCCTTCTTCATCTGAGTGCCAGGTAATGCCAATATCAAACCCTTGCTGCGCCAGTAATAACGCGCACTCTTTGCCGATCCCCGAATCGGAGGCGGTAATAATCGCTACCTGTGCCATCGAGTTCTCCACTTAACGCTGAATAAACGTTAAGTATAGAAGTCACATATCATCAGCGTTTGTAACCCCCGCCCAACGCACCAGTGAGTTGAATGGAGGCATCCAGCCACTGCCCTTGCAATAACAGGCCATTGGCCCGCTCACGCAGCGCGGGGATTCTGGCTTCGCTGACGCGGGAACCAGCAATGATGCCCGCGTTAAAGCGGGCCTGCGCAAGACCTACCACACGCAAGGCATCGCGCTCAATTTGCGCCTGATGCTGGTTTTTCTCCGCCAGTGTCTGAACCTGACTGGCTGCCCGCGCCACGTCATTCACCGCTTCAACCACCGCTTTGTTGTAGCTGGCGATAGACAAGTTGCTTTCGGCTTTTGCGATATCGAGGTTGGCGTTAAGACGACCACTATCGAAAATGGGTAGCGTCAGGCCTGCCGTAACGCCCATTTGCTGCGCGGAATGACGGAACAGATCGCTTAAGTGCAACGCATCCTGTTGCAGGAAGGCCATCAGGTTGATGTCAGGATAAAATGCCGCTTTTGCCGCATCAATGGTGCTTAGCGATGACTCAACGTACCAGTGCGCCGCCTGCAAATCTGCCCGCCGGGCCAGTAAGGAGTACCCCAGTTCATCAGGAAGCTGGCTTGCCACTTTCGGCAACGCGACCGGTTTAAGCTTCAATGACTTTGTCTGGTGATTTGTAAGTGCGCTTAACCGTGCCTCAATAATTTTCATTTTCCCCGCGACATCGTTGAGCTGCTGCCGGGTTTTGCTGGCATTAATATCGGTTTCCACACCTTCAACTGAAGAAGTAATCCCGTTCTGATATAGCTGACGATCGGTCGCGATAATGGTGTTCTGCTCTTTTTCTATTTGCTGCAAGACCGTGTTTAACGCCGCCTGGGTTTGCCACTCCCAGTACAGGCGGGCTACGCTGCCAGCCAGCAATTGGCGGGTTTGCTCGCGTTCCGCCGCCCGTGCTTTAACCGTACCCAGGCGGGCAGTAACCTCCGCCCGATTCTTTCCCCAGATATCGAGATGCCAGCCCGCCGTTAAGCCAAAAGTTCCGTTGGTGTACCACGGACCGGTCGTACCTGCGGCCGGATCGTTCAGAGCAAACGGCCCCATTAGCCCTTCTGCCGACATTTTTTGCCGCTCCATATCCGCAGAAAAGTCGATCTGCGGACCATCCTGAGTGGCAATTGCCTTCGCCTGGGCTTCAGCTAGCTGAATGCGCTGTTCAGCCACCTGCATATCCGGTGCGTTCTGTAGTGCATTGTTAATTAATGAAGTGAGTTGATTATCGTGATACTCCAGCCACCATTGGCTGTCTGGCCAACCATTTTTCAGCGCCGTGGGTAATGCGGTGTCAACTTGTGCAGCGGGCGTTTGCTGGCTTAACGCCTGGCGGGTTTCATGCATAGGCGCACACCCGGTCAGCATCAGTAACAGCGGAAAACAGGCGATGGCTGGATAAAAGGAATCACGATTCATGGGGGAATAATCAGGTAAGAAAAGGTGCGCGGAGATTACCGTGTGTTGCGATATATTTTTTAGTTTCGCGTGGCAATACATCAGTAGCAATAAAACGACATATCCAGAAAAATATACACTAAGTGAATGATATCTTCCGATTTATCTTAATCGTTTATGGATAACGGCAAAGGGCTTCGTTTTTTCCTATACTTATTCAGCACTCACAAATAAAGGAACGCCAATGAAAATTATACTCTGGGCTGTATTGATTATTTTCCTGATTGGGCTACTGGTGGTGACTGGCGTATTTAAGATGATATTTTAAAAATCAGATATGACATATAAGTTGTCAGGTCAGGAACTAGATATTTTGTGTACTTGATTTGCAAACAGCTCCGGTGTTGGTGGCGTCAAAATCGCTGAAGCGTTCCCCGAAGGCCGGGGCAGCCCACATGGATGTGGGCTGAGGGCGCGTCTTACAAGGACGTTTCCTCGCGCCCGACCCGGTAGCCGAAGGGGATAAGCTGAAGGTACCGCGCAGCGGCGATTTTGTTCGCCAGAGCCCGGGGGTGCAGGGGGAGGAGGCGATTGTCCTCCCCCTGCGCGCTCCTTGCGCCAGTGGCAATATGTGGCTTAGCTCATGAAAGGAGCGCAACAAGATGATGAAGCTGAATAAGCGATTCATTGTCTCTGATAAACTGCGATTCCACTATTATCGCAGCTTATCGATATCAATTGCCTGAATAGCCCTTGCAATATCATGGGAATTATTCAACACCCGAACATGCTGAAATAATTCCGTTGCTTCATCGTATTCTTTACGCAAATAACCCAACCACTGTTTAATCCGCGCTACGTGATATAACCCGGTATCGCCCTGCTTTTCCAGACGGGTATATTTTTGCAGCAAAGCAACCACCTCCGGCCACGGCATTCGCGGTTCGTTATATTTTACCACCCGGCTCAGGTTGGGAATATTGAGCGCCCCGCGACCAATCATCACTGCGTCGCAGCCGCTGATCGCCATGCATTGTTGCGCACTCTGCCAGTCCCAGATTTCACCATTGGCAATCACCGGAATATTCAGCCGCTGGCGAATATCGCCAATCGCCTGCCAGTCAATATGCTCCGCGCGGTAACCCTGCTCTTTTGTCCGCCCATGCACCACCAGCTCCGTAGCGCCAGCCTGTTGAACCGCATCGGCGATTTCAAATTTCTTCTCACCGCTGTCCCAGCCCAGACGCACTTTCACGCTGACGGGCAAATGCGCCGGTACAGCTTCACGCATCGCTTTTGCCCCCTGGTAGATGAGTTCAGGATCTTTGAGTAACGTCGCGCCGCCGCCGCTACCGTTAACCGTTTTTGACGGGCAGCCGCAATTGAGATCCACGCCCCAGGAACCTAACTCCACCGCACGGGCGGCGTTCTCTGCCAACCATTGCGGGAACTGGCCTAACAACTGCACGCGCACCAGCGTACCGGATGGTGTCCGGCTGGCGTTTTGTAGCTCAGGGCAAATGCGATGAAAGACTTTTACCGGCAGCAGTTGATCCACCACGCGGACGAACTCGGAGATGCACAGATCGTAGTCGTTAACTTCGGTCAGCAATTCACGCACCAGAGAGTCAAGCACTCCCTCCATCGGTGCCAGTAACACACGCATATCATCACCCGCAAAAAAATGAGGCGCTATGTTAGCGCCTATGGTCAGCGGATTAAAGGTCTGCAAAGAGGGATTGCTGCAAACTGCAATCCCTCTCTATGCTTGATGTATGCCTGAGTTCGCTGCTCATTGCGTAATACCGGGGAGCGAAAAAATAAGCGCTGATTTCTTAATGTGATCGGTAGCACGTTTTACGAATTAATTGTATGATGAATCCATCTCATCTGGGGTGTTGATTATGAGTAAGACACTGAACATTATCTGGCAATATTTACGCGCTTTCGTCCTGATTTATGCCTGCCTGTATGCAGGCATTTTCATTGCTTCCCTGCTACCGGTAACCATTCCGGGCAGCATCATCGGGATGCTGATCCTGTTTGTCCTGCTGGCCTTGCAAATTCTTCCGGCGAAATGGGTCAATCCGGGGTGCTACGTACTGATTCGCTATATGGCGCTATTGTTTGTGCCGATTGGCGTAGGCGTCATGCAATATTTTGATTTGCTCCGCGCACAGTTTGGCCCGGTAGTGGTTTCCTGTGCAATCAGTACGCTGGTGGTTTTTCTGGTGGTGAGCTGGAGTTCGCAACTGGTACACGGTGAACGTAAAGTCGTAGGTCAGAAAGGATCAGAAGAATGATGGTGAATATCTGGTGGTCATTACCGCTGACGTTGATTGTCTTTTTTGCCGCCCGCAAACTGGCGGCACGGTATAAGTTTCCCCTGCTTAACCCGTTGCTGGTAGCAATGGTGGTGATCATTCCTTTTTTAATGCTGACTGGCATCTCTTACGACAGTTACTTTAAAGGTAGCGAAGTGCTAAACGATCTGCTGCAACCGGCGGTCGTCGCGCTGGCCTATCCTTTATATGAGCAGCTACACCAGATCCGCGCGCGCTGGAAATCGATCATCACCATCTGTTTTATCGGCAGCGTGGTTGCGATGGTGACGGGGACTTCCGTGGCATTGTTGATGGGCGCTTCACCGGAAATCGCCGCGTCAATCCTGCCGAAATCAGTCACCACGCCTATTGCAATGGCGGTTGGCGGCAGTATTGGCGGTATTCCGGCAATCAGCGCAGTTTGCGTGATTTTCGTCGGCATCCTCGGCGCGGTATTTGGCCATACATTGCTTAATGCGATGCGTATTCGTACCAAAGCTGCGCGCGGTCTGGCAATGGGGACTGCCTCGCACGCCCTCGGTACGGCGCGCTGCGCCGAGCTGGATTATCAGGAAGGTGCATTTAGTTCGCTGGCGCTGGTGTTATGCGGGATAATTACTTCGCTGATCGCACCGTTCCTTTTCCCGATTATTCTGGCAGTAATGGGCTAAAATTTGCGATGCGTCGCGCATTTTTGATGTGAGTTTCACGCGTTGCATAATTAATGAGATTCAGATCACATATAAAGCCATAACGGGTTCGTAAACTGTTATCACATTACATGATTATGAGGCAACGCCATGCATCCACGTTTTCAAACCGCTTTTGCCCAACTTGCGGATAACTTGCAATCTGCACTGGAACCTATTCTGGCAGACAAGTACTTCCCCGCTTTGTTGACCGGGGAGCAAGTCTCATCGCTGAAGAGCGCAACGGGGCTGGACGAAGACGCGCTGGCATTCGCACTACTTCCGCTGGCGGCGGCCTGTGCGCGTACGCCATTGTCGAATTTTAATGTTGGCGCAATTGCGCGCGGTGTGAGCGGAACCTGGTATTTTGGTGCCAATATGGAATTTATTGGTGCGACAATGCAGCAAACCGTTCATGCCGAACAAAGCGCGATCAGCCACGCCTGGTTGAGTGGTGAAAAAGCGCTTGCAGCCATCACCGTTAACTACACGCCTTGTGGTCACTGCCGTCAGTTTATGAATGAACTGAACAGCGGTCTGGATCTGCGTATTCATCTGCCGGGCCGCGAGGCACACGCGCTGCGTGACTATCTGCCGGATGCCTTTGGGCCGAAAGATCTGGAGATTAAAACGCTGCTGATGGACGAGCAGGATCACGGCTATGCGCTGACTGGTGATGCGCTTTCTCAGGCAGCGATTGCGGCGGCAAACCGTTCGCACATGCCTTACAGTAAGTCGCCAAGCGGTGTCGCGCTGGAATGTAAAGACGGTCGTATTTTCAGCGGCAGCTACGCTGAAAACGCCGCATTCAACCCGACTCTGCCGCCGTTGCAGGGAGCGTTAATTCTGTTGAATCTCAAGGGTTATGATTACCCGGATATCCAGCGCGCGGTTCTGGCAGAAAAAGCCGATGCGCCGTTGATTCAGTGGGATGCCACCTCCGCAACGCTGAAAGCGCTCGGCTGTCACAGTATCGACCGCGTGCTTCTCGCTTAAGCCTGGTGCCGGATGCGGCGTGAACGCCTTGTCCGGCTTGCCAGCCCTCTCCTGGTGTCGAAAATCCCGGCAAACAGTTTGCCGTTTCTTGCGCAAAACCAGCGGGTAAAGTAGCCTGATGGAAATTTTCCTTAGATCGAGTCTCCTGCATGTTAAAGCGCGTGTTCCTCAGCCTGTTAGTCCTTATCGGCTTGCTGCTGTTGACTGTGCTCGGCCTCGATCGCTGGATGAGCTGGAAAACCGCGCCTTATATCTACGACGAATTGCAGGATCTCCCCTACCGCCAGGTCGGTGTGGTGCTCGGAACAGCAAAATATTATCGTACTGGCGTAATTAATCAGTATTATCGCTACCGCATTCAAGGAGCGATTAATGCCTATAACAGCGGTAAGGTAAATTATCTATTACTGAGCGGCGATAACGCATTGCAAAGTTATAATGAGCCGATGACCATGCGCAAAGATTTAATCGCTGCTGGTGTCGACCCATCAGATATTGTTCTCGATTACGCAGGCTTTCGTACGCTGGATTCCATCGTGCGTACACGCAAAGTGTTCGATACTAATGATTTCATTATTATCACCCAACGTTTCCACTGTGAGCGGGCATTATTTATTGCGCTGCATATGGGGATTCAGGCTCAGTGTTATGCCGTACCGTCACCGAAAGATATGCTGTCAGTACGTATTCGCGAATTTGCCGCCCGTTTCGGTGCGCTGGCTGACCTTTATATTTTTAAACGTGAACCGCGTTTTTTAGGGCCGCTGGTCCCTATTCCGGCTATGCACCAGGTGCCGGAAGATGCGCAGGGGTATCCCGCCGTCACACCCGAACAGTTACTTGAATTACAAAAGAAACAAGGAAAGTAGTTATGGATGTACAGCAGTTTTTTGTCGTTGCCGTTTTTTTCCTTATCCCGATATTTTGTTTCCGCGAAGCATGGAAAGGCTGGCGCGCAGGCGCGATTGATAAACGGGTTAAAAATGCACCGGAACCGGTGTATGTCTGGCGAGCAAAAAATCCCGGACTCTTTTTCGCTTATATGGTGGCATATATCGGCTTCGGAATTTTATCTATCGGCATGATTGTTTATCTTATTTTCTATCGTTAATATTTTCTCTTTTCTGTTAATTATTGAGAATAATTATTACTTCACTCAATAAGCTGCGGATATAACATTCTGAACCGCAGCTATTTGTGAATCCTTTCACAGTTTAAATTTCCCCACGCGCATAGCCTTAATATCAGCACGCAATATTTATTTAGCGTTCGCCTTAATTACTCATAGCATTAAGGAAGATCACATGTCGCAACAAAATTATCTGGATGAACTCACTCCGGCTTTTACGCCGTTACTGGCGATTAAAGAAGCCTCTCGCTGTTTATTATGTCACGACGCTCCCTGTAGTCAGGCTTGCCCGGCACAGACCGATCCGGGGAAATTTATTCGCTCAATCTACTTTCGTAATTTTAAAGGCGCTGCCGAGACAATTCGCGAAAATAATGCCCTCGGTGCCGTTTGTGCCAGAGTGTGCCCGACGGAGAAATTATGCCAAAGCGGTTGTACCCGTGCCGGTGTTGATGCTCCCATTGATATCGGCCGCTTACAGCGTTTTGTTACTGATTTTGAACAACAAACCGGGATGGAAATTTATCAGCCCGGTACTAAAACGCTCGGCAAAGTCGCGATTATTGGCGCAGGTCCTGCCGGATTGCAGGCCAGTGTGACACTGACAAACCAGGGTTATGACGTCACGATTTATGAGAAAGAAGCGCACCCCGGTGGCTGGTTGCGTAACGGTATTCCGCAATTCCGGTTACCGCAATCAGTGCTGGATGCAGAGATCGCCCGTATTGAAAAAATGGGCGTGACCATTAAGTGCAATAACGAAATCGGTAAAACACTCACCCTGGAGCAACTGAAAGCGGAAAACCGCGCGGTACTGGTCACCGTGGGGTTATCAAGCGGTTCCGGGCTACCGCTGTTTGAGCATAGCGACGTTGAGATTGCCGTCGACTTCCTGCAACGCGCACGACAGGCGCAAGGCGATATCAGCATTCCACAAAGCGCATTAATTATCGGCGGCGGTGATGTCGCGATGGACGTAGCCAGCACGCTGAAAGTTCTCGGCTGTCAGGCGGTAACTTGCGTAGCGCGTGAAGAGTTAGATGAGTTTCCGGCAAGCGAAAAAGAGTTTGCCTGCGCCCGGGAGCTGGGCGTTTCGATCATCGATGGATTCACGCCAGTAGCCGTGGAAGGCAATAAAGTCACGTTTAAGCATGTACGGTTATCGGGCGAACTGACGATGGTGGCAGATAAAATTATTCTCGCCGTCGGTCAGCATGCCAGACTGGATGCCTTTGCGGAGTTAGAGCCGCAGCGTAACACCATCAAAACACAAAATTATCAGACCCGCGATCCGCAAGTCTTTGCTGCTGGCGATATTGTTGAGGGTGACAAAACCGTGGTCTATGCCGTGAAAACCGGGAAAGAAGCCGCCGAGGCGATTCATTACTATTTAGAGGGAGCTTGCTCATGTTAACGAAAGATCTTTCGATTACTTTTTGCGGCGTGAAGTTTCCCAACCCGTTCTGCCTCTCTTCTTCGCCGGTAGGCAACTGCTATGAGATGTGTGCCAAAGCCTACGACACAGGTTGGGGCGGTGTGGTGTTTAAAACGATCGGCTTTTTTATCGCCAACGAAGTCTCGCCGCGTTTTGATCATCTGGTGAAAGAAGATACCGGTTTTATCGGCTTCAAAAATATGGAGCAGATTGCTGAACATCCGTTGGAAGAGAATCTGGCCGCCCTGCGTCGGCTGAAGGAAGATTATCCGGACAAAGTATTGATCGCTTCGATCATGGGGGAAAATGAGCAGCAATGGGAGGAGCTGGCGCGCCTGGTGCAAGAAGCTGGCGCGGATATGATCGAGTGTAACTTCTCCTGTCCGCAAATGACTTCTCATGCGATGGGTAGCGATGTCGGGCAAAGCCCGGAGCTGGTAGAAAAATATTGTCGGGCAGTGAAATGGGGTTCCACGCTGCCAATGCTGGCGAAGATGACGCCGAATATCGGTGATATGTGCGAAGTGGCGCTGGCGGCGAAGCGCGGCGGCGCAGATGGCATTGCGGCGATTAACACCGTTAAATCCATCACCAATATCGATCTTAATCAGAAAATCGGTATGCCGATCGTTAACGGAAAATCGAGTATTTCCGGATATTCCGGTAAAGCGGTAAAACCGATCGCCCTGCGCTTCATTCAGCAAATGCGCACCCATCCAGAACTGCGCGATTTCCCAATCAGCGGTATCGGCGGCATTGAAACCTGGGAGGATGCGGCGGAGTTTTTATTGCTCGGCGCAGCAACGTTACAGGTCACCACCGGCATTATGCAGTACGGCTATCGCATCGTAGAAGATATGGCGAGCGGGTTATCGCATTATCTCGCCGATCAGGGATTTGATTCGTTGCAGGAGATGGTAGGTCTGGCGAATAACAATATTGTCCCGGCGGAAGATTTAGACCGCAGTTATATTGTCTATCCCCGTATCAATCTTGATAAATGTGTTGGCTGTGGACGCTGTTATATTTCCTGTTACGACGGCGGTCACCAGGCGATGGAATGGAGCGAGAAAACCCGCACACCGCATTGTAATACCGAGAAATGTGTGGGTTGTCTGCTTTGTGGTCACGTCTGCCCGGTGGGTTGTATTGAGCTCGGGGAAGTGAAGTTTAAGAAGGGAGAGAAAGAACACCCGGTAACGTTGTAAAACCAGAGACGCATCCGGCATTTGGCACCGATTGCCGGATGCAGCGCATCCGGCAATATCCGCAATCACATCACTTCTTACGCGCGTATTTCAGTGAATCCAGCGCTACGGCGAAGATAATAATCGCCCCTTTGATGATGTACTGCCAGTATGGGTTTACGCCGATATACGTCAGGCCATAGTTGATGACGGTAAAAATAATTACCCCGGTCACCACGCCAATCACCGTCCCCACACCGCCGCTGAACGATACACCGCCTACCACGCACGCCGCGATAGCATCCAGTTCATACATAAAGCCGAGGTTGTTGGTGGCAGAGCCGATACGTCCGGCTTCTAACATCCCGCCGAAGGCATAGAACACACCAGACAACGCGTAGATCATCAGCAGGTTCAGGCCGACGTTGACACCAGATACTTTTGCCGCTTCCGGGTTACCGCCAATGGCAAAAATGTTCTTACCGAAGCGGGTTTTGTTCCACAACACCCAGACGAACGCCACCGCAATCAACGCGTAGAAGGTGATGTAAGAGAGACGGAAACTCCCCAGTGCGACAAAGCCCTGAGCAAAGGTAGAGAAGCCACTGTCAAAACCAGAAATTGGCGACGCCCCGACAAAGTCGTAATAGAGCGAGTTGATGCCATAGACGATGATCATCGTGCCGAGCGTGGTAATGAACGGCGTCACGTTGAGATAAGCGATAATCAGACCGTTGATCAAACCGATCACCGCACCAATGGCACAGACAATCAGAATAACCAGCGCAATCGGCATCGTCGCCATTTCCGGGAACACTTTGTTGGCGTTATCCATGGACTGCAATAATGTCGCTGCCACCACTGCCGCCAGCCCTACTTGACGCCCCGCAGAAAGGTCGGTCCCCTGGGTGACAATTAACCCTGCCACACCGAGCGCGATAATAATACGCACCGATGACTGGGTGAGAATATTACTTAAGTTCAACAGAGTTAAAAATGTTGGGTCCTGGAAAATAATAATCGCCAGCAAAACTAAAAGAACGACGTAAATACCGCCCTCTTTCAGGTAAGTAAGAAAACTTTTCTTATTTAACGCACTCATGGGAAGCCCCTAATCTTAAAGGTGCAAAGACGCAAGACGCAGAATTTCGTTTTGCGTTGTTGTTTTTGTGTCGACAATTCCGGAAACGAGACCGTTGCTCATGACCAGAATACGGTCTGTTATCCCTAACAACTCAGGCATTTCAGAGGAGATAATAATAATCCCTTTGCCTTTCTTCGCCAGTTCGGCAATTAACTGATAGATCTCAAACTTCGCCCCGACATCAATACCGCGCGTCGGTTCATCGAGCATTAATATTTCCGGTTGCGTTAGTAGCCAGCGCCCAATAATCACCTTTTGCTGATTACCACCTGAGAGCGAACCAATTTGCGTCCGATGCCCCGGTGTTTTTACCCGCATCGAATCAATCACCCACTGGGTATCGCTTTTCATCCGCGAGTTATCCAGTAAACCAACTTTATTTTTGTAGTTGCGAATATTGGAAATTAACGAGTTAAAACCGATATCCAGATAGGCATAAATTCCCGTTGAGCGGCGCTCCTCAGTTACCAGAGCAAATCCGTGGTTTATGGCTTCATTGGCATTATGGTTATTGATCTTTTTGCCGTGCAACGTAATGGTGCCAGCCGATTTCTCGCGAATACCAAATAACGTCTCAACAATATCGGTACGTTTCGCCCCCACCAGCCCGGCAATACCGAGGATCTCCCCTTTATGCAGATCAAACGAGACATCACGGATCGACGGCTGGCGCAGTGACGTCAGGTTACGCACCTCGAGGATGACTTCGCCCGGCTTGTTTTCTTTGTCAGGGAAACGCTGGTTAAGAGAACGCCCAACCATCATGGCGATAATCTTGTCCATCGTCAGCCCTGCCAGCGGTTCGGTGGCGATCCACTGACCGTCGCGCAATACGGTAACTTCATCACATAACTGGAAGATTTCTTCCATTTTATGCGAGATATAAACAATACCGCAGCCGCGCTCTTTTAATTTACGAATAATAGTGAACAGATGATTGACCTCTTTTTCGGTTAACGAAGAAGTCGGTTCATCCATAATCACAATTTTCGCGTTATAGGAAAACGCTTTGGCGATTTCGATCATCTGCATTTGCGAAACAGATAATGTGCCGACGCGCGCACGCGGATCGATATCAATATCCAGTTCATCAAAAATCGCTTTGGTTTCGCGGTACATTTTGTCCTGATCGACAAACATGCCTTTGGTGGGGTATCGCCCAAGCCACATGTTGTCCATCACCGAACGTTGTAATACCAGGTTTAACTCCTGGTGTACCATCGAAATACCATTTTCCAGTGCTTCTTTGGCCGAATGGAAATCGATCTCTTTACCCTGGAATAAAATGGTGCCGGAGTCTTTTTGATAAATTCCAAACAGGCATTTTAATAATGTTGATTTTCCTGCGCCGTTTTCCCCCATTAATGCATGGATAGAATGTGGCCGGACTTTTAAATTAACGTTATCAAGTGCCTTAACACCAGGAAAAGACTTGTTGATACCGCTCATTTCCAACAAGTATTCCCCGGAAGACGGAGTCGTTGAGCTGACCATATAATTTTACCTTGTTGGCCATACAATAAGGGCGCAGTAATAGACTGCGCCCAATCAGTCTTATTTCTTGCTGAATTCAGCCAGGTTGTCTTTATCTACGCCAACATAAGGTACGCGGACCACTTTGTTGTCGATTTTCCAGTTGGTGCCATCAGCCGCACCTTTACCATCGGCCAGGTTTTTCGCCAGATCAAAGGTCGCTTTCGCCTGGTTGTTAGCATCGTTCAGTACGGTGCCCGCCAGTGCACCGGATTTCACCAGCGCCAGCGCTTCTGGCAGAGCATCGACGCCAAACACCGGAATGCTGGACTTGTTGTGTGCTTTCAGCGCTTCAACCGCGCCCATTGCCATCGCATCGTTGTTGGCGATAACCACTTCGATTTTGTTGGCGTTCGGGCCAGACAGCCAGGCGTCCATCTTATCTTTCGCCTGAGCGGTATCCCACATAGCGGTATCTAACTGTAACTGTTCAGTTTTGATGCCTTTATCGTTCAATTCTTTAATCACGTAAGTGGTACGTGCTTCTGCATCCGGATGACCCGGTTCACCTTTCAGCAGTACGAACTGAATCTGACCGTCTTTGTTCAGATCCCAACCCTGATTCGCCGCCCAGTGTTTAGCAATCAAATCGCCCTGAATAATGCCGGACTCTTTGGAGTCAGTGCCAACGTAGTAGGCTTTGTCGTAGCTATCCAGCGCCTTACGAGACGGTTCTTTGTTGAAGAAAACCACCGGCACATTTTGCCCACGCGCTTTCTCAATCACCGTACCCGCAGCTGCCGGGTCAACCAGGTTGATTGCCAGTGCCTTCACCCCTTTCGCCAGCAATACGTCGATCTGATCGTTCTGCTTGGACTGGTCATTCTGTGAATCATTCATCAGCAGCTGAACATCTGGCGCGGCTTTCGCATCTTGCTCAATAGCCTTGCGCACTACAGACATAAAGTTATCGTCGTACTTATAGATTGTTACACCAATGCGAGTATCAGCAGCGTGTGCAGCGGCACCGAATAACATGCTGGCCATCACAGCAGACAGGGTTAACACCTTCTTATTCATGGTATCTCCGGTTTTTCTTATGCAGGGTAGTGCTTGAGATAAATGCTCGGCGGGGCAGTAGAGTTAATGAAGTGTTACTGAACGCCGAAGCTCACTTTTTAAAATTCGTTCTTCCATGCCCGGTAACGCTCCAGAAAACGGCTTTAATTGTTGTTATGACGCTATTACCTCGGTGAAAGTGATTATTCACTGTTACATACGGGTTACAACGTTAAAACGGTGCGATCATAGCTATCACATTGTTAAGATACTGTGAAATCACTCACAGATTGAAAGCGGTTACATCGCCTGATTTGTTGAGTTAGTGATCGCCGCCGCATTCTGGCGTGTTGCGACAGAATGGCGACGCACTAACGTCGGCATAAAACAGTGGCTGGCACGAGGATCAATATTGCCTGCTGCCCCCTGCAAGGCCAGTTCGGTGGCTAATTTCGCCATTGAAGCAATGGGATAACGCACGGTCGTTAATTGCGGGTCGGTGTAACGGGCGATGGGAATATCATCGAAACCGATGATTGAGAGATGTAACGGAATCGCAATGCCATTATCTTTTAATGCTGTCAGTGCGCCAGCGGCCATATTGTCGTTATAAGCAAATACAGCGGTAAGTTGTAGATTGCGCCCCAGCAGTTCAACCATCGCCGCCTCACCGCCCGGCATGTCCGGCGTGCCAGTGCCAATCCAGCTTTCCGGCGGAATAATATCCTGCTCTTTCAACGCACTCATCCAACCTGCTTTACGCATGGCGTCATCTTCAATGCCGTGGCTGGAAGAAAGATAACCAATACGTTGATGACCGTTATTCAGCAACATGCGCGTCGCCATTCGGGCACCGCTGAGATTATCCAGGCAAACGCAACGATGGGCGTACCCCGGCACAACGCGGTTGATTAACACCATACCGGGAATGTTATCCATAAATTGCGCCAGTTCATCGTCACTCAATGCTTTTGAATGAACAATCAACGCATTACAACGCTGGCGAATTAACACCTCAATGGCGTGACGCTCTTTTTCCGCTTCATGATAGCTATTGCCGATTAGCACGTATTTCTGATGCTGCTGAGCGACCAGATCCACCGCTTTTACCAGCGCGCCGAAAAACGCATCAGAAACGTCCATCACCACCACGCCAATGGTGTCGCTAACCTGAGTTGCCAGCGCCTGGGCATTGGCGTTTGGCCGATAATCCAGCTCACTCACGGCTTTCATTACTGCTTCACGCGTATCGGCACTGACCAGCGTGCTGTTATTGAGCACCCGGGAAACCGTTGCCACAGAGACGCCAGCCTGACGCGCTACATCACGAATGGTGATCATATTCACTACCTGTTATGAGATTGCAGTAAATGACTGCTTGCTGGCGGCTATTTTGTCAGCACTGAATACAGGACTTCGTGAATCGAGTCACAGCAATGGAAACGGTTACAGCCGTTTTGTTAACGAATGTGATCCAGATCGTTATCTTGATGTTTTAGATATTGCCGGTCCGGCAGCACGCAAAGTTAACTGACGCCAGAGCCATTCCACCGGCCCCTGGCGGAAGTAACGCAGCCAGATAACAGAGAAGAGGATATTCGCCAGCCATACCGGAATAACAAACGCCAGCAGCTCCAGGCGGTCAAAATGCATAAACAAACCGAGGTGGTAAAAAAGCGTGGTACAAATCAGCGTTTGCAATAGATAGTTGGTCAGCGCCATCCGTCCGACGCAGGCGATCGCAAGCACCAGCTTAAAGCGGCTCAATTGCGGCCAGAAGCCATAAAACAGCGACGCATAGCCAATCGCCTGAAACGGCGCACTCAGTTCCCGCGGCATTTGAAGTAAGAAGGCACACCAGCGATACGCCCAGTCCAGCTGCCATTGCAGGGCGATGGCAGGAAGGTTAATGGTCACCCCAATCGCCACCAGCACAAAACCAGTACGACGATAGTGACGTAAGCTGAACTGCCCTTTCAGCCAGCCGCTGCGTATCAGCGCCGCACCAATGAGCATCATCCCTGCCAGTTGCCAGCCATACTGTGCGCCCAGTGCCAGTAAACTGTTGCCAACACCATCGGCACGATTACTGATCGCTTCAACGCCGCCGTGAAGCTTCCAGTATTTTTCATACAAAATAGCCGATGCATCCGGCGTCCAGGCGCGGCTGGTCTGGCTGTCGGAAATCAACCCCAATAACAGCAAAACGCCAAGCCCCACCAGATAAAGCATGACGCCGGTATTAAACAGGCTTTTTACCGATGGCGCATCGCGCACCAGCCGCCAGCAGATTAAGCCCACCAGCCCGTAAGCCAGCAGAATATCGCCGTCCCAGAACAATAAACCGTGAATAAAGCCCAGCAAGACTAACAGCGTTAAACGCGACTGGATCCAGCGTCTGCCACGGGGCAGCAACATTTGCAGGCCAGCACCAAACAGCAGCGCAAAAAGCGTGAGGAATTTCACCTGGCCGATGAGATCGAGAAATGCCCAGGTCCATGCATCCTGCGGCGTAATAGCGCCGTACCAGGCGGGATTAAGATAAGCCGCCTTTGGTAGCCCAAAGGCGCTGATGTTTAATAGCAGGATCCCCAGAATGGCGACGCCGCGAACAAAATCGAGCGTGACGTTGCGCTCCATGGTTCCTGCCTTTTAATCAGTTGTGATGACGCACAGCGCGCAGAAACTCGTGGCGCGTATTCTGACTGGATTTGAACAATCCACCAAGAGAGGTCGTTGTCGTGGCACTGGTTGCATCGCGGATGCCACGCGCCTTCACGCAGTAATGCACCGCGTCGATAGAGACAGCCACGTTATTGGTGCCCAGCAGCGTTTGTAGCGCAATAAGAATTTGCTGCGTCAGACGTTCCTGCACCTGCGGACGCTGGGCAAAGAACTGCACGATACGGTTAATTTTTGACAGACCGATCACCGAATCTTTCGGGATATAAGCCACCGTCGCTTTGCCATCGATGGTAACAAAATGGTGTTCACAGGTACTGGTCAGAGTGATATCGCGCACGGTGACCATTTCATCGACCTTCATTTTGTTTTCAATGAGGGTGATTTTCGGGAAGTTGGCGTAATCCAGACCGGAGAAAATTTCATCGACATACATTTTAGCGATGCGATGCGGCGTTTCCATCAAACTGTCATCAGCCAGGTCGAGATTCAGCAGCTGCATAATTTCGGTCATATGACCAGCAATAAGGCTTTTGCGCGTTTCGTTATCCATTTCATGCACGGGCGGGCGCAGCGGTGTTTCCAGTCCTCGCGCAACTAACGCTTCATGAACCAGGGCCGCTTCTTTACTGAGTGATGGCATTTATGATTTCTCCTGCAGGTGTGACGCCTCCGCCCTGCGTGGGGGCAAAGTTATTAAGCTGATTTACAGCCTGATTATTGTGCGTGAGGCGGCGCACATAATCCAGTATTCACAGCGATAATTATTGTAATTGCCGCTGCCTTTCATCAGCAGATGTTAAAACATCGTTATGCAAATACGGAAGTGAAAGTTACTCACTGCACATTGAATAAACGGTATGATGAAGAAATTGCAAACAACACAACAAGGAGCCACGCATGGAAATGCTCGAAGAGCACCGCTGTTTTGAAGGCTGGCAGCAACGCTGGCGACACGACTCCAGTACCTTAAACTGCCCGATGACGTTCAGTATCTTTCTCCCTCCACCTCGTGATCACACCCCGCCACCAGTGCTGTACTGGCTTTCCGGATTAACCTGCAATGACGAGAACTTCACCACCAAGGCGGGTGCCCAGCGCGTGGCGGCGGAACTGGGGATTGTACTGGTGATGCCAGACACCAGCCCGCGCGGCGAAAAGGTTGCCAACGACGATGGCTACGATTTAGGCCAGGGCGCAGGCTTTTATCTTAATGCCACGCAACCGCCGTGGGCGACGCATTACCGGATGTATGATTATCTGCGCGATGAATTACCGGCGCTGGTTCAGTCGCAATTTAATGTCAGCGACCGCTGCGCTATTAGCGGTCATTCAATGGGTGGTCACGGTGCGCTGATTATGGCGCTGAAAAACCCGGGCAAATACACCAGCGTTTCCGCCTTTGCGCCAATTGTGAATCCGTGCAGCGTCCCGTGGGGTATCAAAGCGTTTAGCCGCTATTTAGGTGAGGACAAAAATGCATGGCTGGAATGGGACAGTTGCGCGCTGATGTATGCCAGTAACGCGCAGGATGCGATCCCGACGCTTATCGATCAGGGTGATAACGATCAGTTTCTTGCTGACCAACTGCAACCTGCAGTACTTGCAGAAGCCGCGCGCCAGAAAGCATGGCCGATGACGCTGCGTATTCAGCCGGGATATGATCACAGTTACTACTTCATCGCCTCTTTTATAGAGGATCACCTGCGCTTCCATGCGCAGTATTTACTGAAGTGAAAGTCCGCCCGGTTCGCCGGGCATCTTCTCATCAGAAGCGATAATCCACTGCCATAAAGTAACGACGTCCGTCTTCGTTATAGCTGTAGTCGTCACGACTGAGATCCTTGTCGCCAAGGTTCAGCACGCCTGCGCGCAGTTTGACGTCTTTAGTCACCTGCCAGGCCGCGCCGGTATTCCAGATGGTATAACCGCCCGGTGTTTTAGCCTTCGCGCTGTCGGCTCGTTTCTGCCCGGTATAGTGACCAGAAACATAGAATGACCAGTCTTCCAGCGCCAGCGGTTTCCAGTCCAGCGTACCGTTAGCGGTATGGAACGGCAGATCGGATAGCGGTTTGTTTTCGCCGTTGCTGACATCACGACCATCGTTGTAGGTGTAGTTGAGTGACAGTTTCCATTCATCGTTGAACGGAATTTTCAGCTCGGTTTCCACGCCCTGAATACGTGCTTTGTTAACGTTGTAGTAGCTAAATACCGGCACACCGTTCGCTGTAAAACCAACAAAGTTTTGGTAGCCCGGTGCAGCATTGACGTCAGACGTACGGCTGATGCTGATACGATCTTTCACATCGTTACGGAAAACGGTAACGCTGGATTCAACCCCTTCCAGCCAGCCTTCTTCACCCATGTAGTAAAGCCCCAGCTCCCAACTTTCGCTGGTTTCTGGTTTCAGATCCGGGCTACCCACAATCTTACATGCGCCACGGCAGGAATTGCTCGTCCAGTCAGGGCTAAGTTGCAACAGAGAAGGTGCTTTAAATGCCGTCGCCCAGCCCCCTTTCACCGTTACGGTGTCGGTGGCGTTATAAACCAGGTAGGCACGCGGACTCCAGTGTTCACCGTAGGTTTCATGATCGTCCATACGCACGCCGGTCGTCAGCGCCAGCGGCTCGAAGATCCGCCATTCATCTTCCACAAACAGCGCGTACTGGCTGGCAGACGTTTTGGAGCTGGTTCCCCCGGTCAGGTTCACCGCATCGCTAAGTTTGTCGTAACGCCATTCACCGCCAACCGTGAGAAACTGATTAATCGCCGTCAGCGGCAACGTGTATTTGCCGTCGACCGTATTGCTTTCGGAAGTTATCGGGCTGCTGTTGCCAGGGTTTTTGTTCTCGACTTTCTCACCGTAGTATTTCAGTTCGCTGGTGCCGTAATCCCAACGCCCATTATGGCTGACGGAGTAGTTCTGGCGTTCCAGGCGGTTTTTGTCCAGCGAGTCGGAATCACGATCCTGACGGTCGAAACCGTATCCGGCAGTAAAATCGTGATTTTGATTCGGTGTCCAGGCAAATTCGACATTGCCGTCGCGGCTGGAGAATCCTTCAATACGCGGCGTTTCTCCGGTATCGGTGGTCGTTGAGTTTTGCGGGTCATCCTTTTCACGTTTTGCCAGGCTGCCGTAAGCTTTCATTCCCAGCACACCATCAATTAATGGTCCACTGGTAAAGAACTGACCGTTATAGGTATCACCGCGATCGCGATGTTCCTGAATGGTGGTATCGACGGTAACGGTACTCGACCATTTCTGACCGATTTTTTTGGTGATGATATTCACTACACCGCCGAGCGCATCGGAACCGTACAGCGACGACATCGGGCCACGGACCACTTCAATACGTTCGATGGAATCGACCGGGATCCAGTTCAGATCGAAATCATTGTGGCGGAAGACGGCATTGCGGGAGTTAACGCGTTTACCGTCGACAAGAATCAGGGTGTAGCTGCTGTCCAGACCACGAATACTAACGCCCTTACGGTTATCCCCTTCGTTCGTCAGTTGTACGCCAGGCACTTCTTTGAGGACATCCTTCAGATTCTGTACCGGTTTTCGCTGCAGGTCTTCCTGGGTAATGACGCTGATACTGGCGGGTGCATCTTTAAGGTTTTGTTCAACGGAAGATGCAGTGACAACCATCGTTTCGCCATCATCATCGACCGCTAACACAGGCCATGCACAAGAAATAGCGGACAAACACAGCCCGACCCGTACGAAAGGGTTCAACCTAAACATTCCATATCTCCATGAGGTAACTACGAAAATAAAATGGGTTATCGCTCACATCTTCTTCACGTCCCCTTGCGTACGGCAGCATCGCGGTGGACTTATTTGTATGCAGGTGATCACCCCAGCAAGCCGGACCAGCCTCTGATTTGTCAGCCTTTTTTGATTGCGGCGTAACGATAATGCAAACAATAACAATTATCAATCCAAATGTTAAATTTTATATCCGCATGATTTGTCAGGGAAATGGAATTGAAAAAGCCCTCTCGGTTGAGAGGGCTTAGCAAGGAAGGGAGAAACTTATTTCTTATCGTTCTGCGGGAACTTCATTTCGCTGTAGCGTACGAAGTGGGTTCCTTTAATCAGCTTGTAGCCGAACCAAATAATCAGGAACAGCGGGATACCAATATACGTTGCCGCTACGCCGCCCCAGTCAATGGTATCTTTCAGGAATGCTTCGTAGTTCTGGCCCAAAGTGATAATCAGACACAGAATGAATGCGAAGATCGGACCCAGTGGGAAGAAACCTGAACGGTACGGCAGATCGTTAATGTCGTGTCCCTGCAATACGTAACCGCGACGGAAGCGATAGTGGCTAATGGCAATCCCCAGCCAGGCGATAAAACCGGTCATCCCGGAGGTGTTCAGCAGCCACAGGTATACCGTCTGGTTGCCAAACATGGAGGTCAGGAAGCACAGACCGGCAATCGCCGTCGTCGCATACAGCGCATTACGCGGCACGCCACCACGCGACAGTTTAGCGAAAATGCGCGGCGCTTTACCGTCACACGCCAGGGTGTACAGCATACGAGTAGACGCATACATACCGGAGTTACCCGCTGACAGCACCGCCGTCAGAATAACTGCGTTCATCACCGCCGCCGCAGAGAGCAGACCCGCGTGCTGGAACACCAGGGTGAACGGACTAACGCTGATGTCTTTAACATCGTTACGCAGCAGGCTCGGATCGGTGTACGGAATAATCAGGCTGATAATCAGGATCGCGAACACATAGAACAACAGGATTCGCCAGAACACCTGACGTACCGCGCGTGGAATGTTTTTCGCCGGATCTTCGGACTCGCCTGCAGCAATACCGATCAGCTCGGTTCCCTGGAAAGAGAAGCCGACAATCATAGCTACGCCGATCATCGCCGCAAAACCACCAGCAAACGGCGCTTCGCCGATTGTCCAGTTGCTCCAGCCCGCAGGCTGCGCGCCTTTGAAGATACCGATAATCATCAGCACGCCAACGATGATAAAGACAATAACTGTCGTGACTTTGATCAGTGAGAACCAGTATTCCGCTTCACCAAAGCCGCGAACAGAGATGTAGTTCAGCAGGAAGATAACGCCGAGGAACAACGCACTCCAGATCCAGCCCGGTGTATCCGGGAACCACCAGCTCATGACCAGCTGAGCTGCAACCAGATCAACGGCAATAGTCACCGCCCAGTTGTACCAGTAGTTCCAGCCCAGCGCGAAGCCAAAGCCCTCTTCAACATAGTTCTGACCGTAAGTGGCAAACGAACCGGAAACCGGCATATATGCAGCCAGTTCACCGAGACTGGTCATCAGGAAGTAAACCATCAGGCCAATCAGCATATACGAGAGCAATGCCCCGCCCGGACCTGCCTGAGAAATCGTTGCGCCAGAGGCAACAAAAAGACCTGTACCGATGGAACCGCCAATGGCAATCATCGTCAGGTGACGCGCCTTTAATTCACGGCGTAAGCCCGGCGCTTCTGTGGTTTTAGTTTCGGAAACCATACAAAAATGCTATCCATCTAAAAAATGAGGCGCGATTGTAGCAGACGATTGGCAATCCTTCCGGCAGAAATACACGGTTATAAGACACCTTCATGATCGCCCAGGGATTATAAGTAAAGCAGCCAATCTCTTTTCTGGCGAATGCATGCTGAAGGCGCTGCGTCACGAAATCGACACAGCACCAGCATGTTCTTGTACAGCAACTTAACGCGGCACATTTGCGGGATCGCAATAGTCCAGAAAGCGCCGTAGCGCGTTGGAAAGGTGTTTTTGCCGATGATGTATACGCCACAACGTACGCATCAGGCGCGGCAGAGGGACCGCAACTTCACTTAATGTGCCTGCCTGCAATTGGTCTTCAATCACCCGTCGCGACAGGCAACTAATTCCCAACCCATGACGCACCGCATGTTTGATTGCCTCGGAGTTACCTAATTCCATCGCCATCTCAAACTTCGGTAAATGTGACAGCAACAGATAATCGACAATCTCCCGCGTGCCGGAACCGCGTTCACGCAGGATCCACGGCGCAGCGGCCAGCTGTTCTAAGGTGACCGGACCACGGGCCAACGGCGAAGTCGGCGCGGCGAAAACCACCAGCTCGTCTTCCAGCCACGGTTCAGAAATGATTTCAGTGCTGTGGCACGGTCCTTCAATAAAGCCAATATCAACGCGGAAATCCAGCACCGCTTGCATCACGTCCTGGCTGTTCCCAACGCTAAGTTCAATCGGCAACTGTGGATAATCATGGCGATAACGGGCGATAACTGCAGGCAGAATGTAGTTACCGATGGTACTACTGGCATAGATACGAATCGCGCCGTTGTCTTCGCGAAACAGTTGTTCGATTTCAACCGCCTGTTCAAGCAATGCCAACGCACGCGGATAGAGCAGCCGCCCGTGTTCATTAACAACCAGTCTTTTCCCCACGCGATCAAACAGTTGCACGCCAAGCTGCCCTTCCAGGTCGGTCAAGGCTGCGCTCACTGCTGATTGCGACAACGCCAGCATCACCGACGCCTGGGTGGTTGATCCACTTTTCAATACTTCTGCAAAAACTTCCAACTGCCGGAGGGTGATGTGCATAGTCGCTTACCACTTATAAAGATTAATTATAAATATATAATCAATTTTATTTTTAAACCAGTTAGTCGTAACCTTATGCCCGGTTAAAGGAGAGGGTTATGACGAATATCACCTTACAGAAACAACATCGTACACTGTGGCATTTTATTCCGGGGTTAGCCCTGAGTGCAGTTATCACCGGGGTCGCCCTGTGGGGTGGTTCCATTCCCGCGGTTGCGGGTGCCGGGTTTAGTGCCCTCACCCTCGCAATCTTGTTGGGGATGGTTTTAGGCAACACCATCTATCCGCACATCTGGAAAAGCTGTGACGGTGGTGTGCTGTTTGCCAAGCAATATTTATTACGTCTGGGTATCATTCTTTATGGCTTCCGTCTGACGTTCTCGCAAATTGCCGATGTCGGTATCAGTGGGATCATCATTGACGTGTTGACGCTGTCCAGTACCTTCCTGCTGGCTTGCTTCCTGGGGCAGAAAGTGTTTGGTCTGGATAAGCACACCAGCTGGTTGATCGGTGCCGGTAGCAGTATCTGTGGTGCTGCCGCGGTACTGGCGACTGAGCCGGTAGTGAAAGCGGAAGCCAGTAAAGTAACCGTGGCTGTTGCAACCGTTGTTATCTTCGGGACCGTCGCGATTTTCCTCTACCCGGCGATATATCCGCTGATGTCTCAATGGTTTAGTCCGGAAACTTTCGGTATCTACATTGGTTCTACTGTGCACGAAGTGGCGCAGGTGGTGGCGGCAGGTCATGCCATCAGCCCGGATGCGGAAAACGCAGCAGTTATTTCCAAAATGCTGCGCGTGATGATGCTGGCTCCGTTCCTCATCCTGCTGGCGGCGCGTGTTAAACAGCTGTCTGGGGCGAACAGCGGCGAGAAAAGCAAAATCACTATTCCGTGGTTTGCTATCTTGTTCATCGTAGTTGCCATCTTTAACTCGTTCCACCTGTTACCGCAGAGCGTGGTGAACATGCTGGTAACGCTGGATACCTTCCTGCTGGCAATGGCGATGGCGGCGCTGGGTCTGACCACTCACGTCAGCGCGCTGAAAAAAGCTGGGGCGAAACCTCTGCTGATGGCACTGGTACTGTTTGCCTGGCTGATTGTTGGTGGTGGTGCGATTAACTATGTGATTCAAAGCGTCATCGCATAAACCACTACATCTTGCTCCTGTTAACCCGCTATCATTACCGTTTTCCTCCAGCGGGTTTAACAGGAGTCCTCGCATGAAATACATTGGAGCGCACGTTAGTGCTGCTGGCGGTCTGGCAAATGCCGCAATTCGCGCCGCCGAAATCGACGCAACCGCGTTTGCCTTGTTCACCAAAAACCAACGTCAGTGGCGTGCCGCACCGCTCACGACGCAAACCATCGATGAATTCAAAGCCGCCTGTGAAAAATATCACTACACATCGGCGCAAATTCTTCCCCACGACAGTTATCTGATTAACCTCGGACATCCGGTCACTGAAGCTCTGGAAAAATCGCGCGATGCCTTTATAGATGAAATGCAGCGTTGCGAACAGTTGGGGCTTTCTTTGCTCAACTTCCACCCTGGCAGCCATCTGATGCAGATTTCAGAAGAGGATTGCCTTGCGCGTATTGCCGAATCCATCAACATTGCGCTGGATAAAACTCAAGGTGTGACAGCGGTGATAGAAAACACCGCCGGTCAGGGCAGTAACTTAGGGTTTAAATTCGAACATCTCGCGGCGATTATCGACGGCGTGGAAGATAAATCCCGCGTCGGCGTCTGCATTGATACCTGCCATGCTTTCGCTGCCGGGTATGATTTGCGTACTCCAGCCGAATGCGAGAAAACATTCGCGGATTTTGCCCGTACTGTCGGCTTTAAATATCTGCGCGGGATGCACCTTAACGATGCGAAAAGCACCTTTGGCAGCCGCGTTGACCGCCATCATAGCCTCGGTGAAGGCAATATCGGTCATGATGCGTTCCGCTGGATCATGCAGGACGACCGTTTCGACGGCATTCCGCTGATCCTTGAAACCATCAACCCGGATATCTGGGCAGAAGAGATCGCCTGGCTGAAAGCGCAACAAACTGAAAAAGCGGTAGCCTGAAGATGAATAACCGGGAAAAGGAGATCCTTGCAATTTTACGGCGTAACCCGCTGATTCAGCAGAACGAAATTGCGGACATGCTGCAAATCAGCCGTTCGCGCGTTGCGGCGCATATTATGGATTTAATGCGCAAAGGCCGGATTAAAGGCAAAGGTTACATTCTCACCGAGCAGGAATACTGCGTAGTGGTGGGGACAATCAATATGGATATTCGCGGGATGGCGGATATCCGTTACCCGCAATCGGCTTCTCATCCCGGTACAATTCATTGCTCAGCGGGCGGCGTGGGACGCAACATCGCCCACAATCTGGCGCTGTTAGGCCGTGACGTCCATTTGCTTTCAGTGATTGGCGATGACTTTTATGGCGAAATGCTCCTGGAAGAAACGCGCCGCGCCGGCGTGAATGTCTCCGGCTGCGTTCGTTTACATGGTCAAAGCACATCGACGTATCTGGCAATTGCCAATCGAGACGATGAAACCGTGCTGGCGATTAACGATACCCATCTGCTGGAACAGTTGACACCGCAACTACTGAACGGGTCGCGCGATTTACTTCGTCATGCGGGCGTGGTACTGGCTGATTGCAACCTGACAGCCGAGGCGCTGGAATGGGTCTTTACCCTCGCTGGTGAGATCCCGGTGTTTGTCGATACCGTTTCAGAATTCAAAGCGGGCAAAATCAAACACTGGCTGGCGCATATTCACACCCTGAAACCCACTTTACCGGAGCTGGAAATTTTATGGGGACAGGCGATCACCAGCGATGCTGACCGTAATGCTGCAGTGAATGCGTTGCATCAGCAAGGTGTTCAGCAACTGTTTGTTTATTTGCCCGATGAGTCAGTTTATTGCAGCGAAAAGGATGGAGAACAATTTTTGCTGACCGCACCAGCGCATACGACAGTAGACAGTTTTGGTGCTGACGATGGTTTTATGGCGGGCCTGGTGTATAGCTTTCTGGAAGGAAGCAGTTTCCTTGATAGCGCCCGTTTTGCGATGGCCTGCGCGGCAATTTCGCGCGCCAGCGGCAGCTTAAACAACCCTACCCTGTCTGCCGATAACGCGCTTTCATTAGTGTCAATGGTGTAACAATGTTGCCGGATTCGACGCTTGACCGCATCTTATCCGGCTCATAAATCGCACACTACGCTAAACCAATAAAGAACCCGGCAATGGTGGCACTCATCAGATTAGAAAGTGTCGCCGCCGCCAGCGCGCGTAAACCAAGCTGGGCGATTTCCGGCGCACGGTGTGGCGCAACCGCAGAAAACGCCCCCACCACCACCCCGATAGAACCAAAGTTAGCGAAACCGCACAACGCGAAGGAAATAATCGCCACGGTTTTTGCATCGAGAGTGCCAGCTGTTTGCAGATAGGGTGAGAAATTGAGATAAGCGACAAATTCATTTATTGCCAGTTTCTGTCCAATCAAACTCCCGGCAAGATTCGCATCAGTCCAGTCAACACCCATTACCCACGCCAGTGGGGCCAGCAGGTAACCTAAAATGGACTCCAGCGAGGCATGTTCAAAACCAAACCAGCCGCCAACGCCGCCGATAATACCGTTAATTAACGCAATGATGGCAACAAATGCCATCACCACTGTTGCCACACCCGCAGCGATTTTCAGCCCGGTCATCGCCCCTGTCGCGGCGGCTTCAATAATGCTTTTTGGCGGTGTTTCGGTGAAAGAGAGGTTATTAAAAGAAACCTGCGAAGATTCCGTAGCCGGGCTTAGCATGCGGGCAAACAAGATCCCGCCGGGGATCGCCATTAACGATGCCGCCAGCAAATATTCCACAGGCACGCCCAGTGCGGCGTAACCAATCATCGTCGAACCAGCAATTGAGGCCATGCCACTACAAATCGCTGTAAATAACTCATTGCGATTCAGCCGATCGATAAAGGGTTTGACGATTGCCGGAATTTCGTTTTGCCCGAGGAAAATGGTAGTGACCGCGACGAATGACTCGATCTTGCTGATATTTAACGCTTTCTGGAAGATACCGCCGAGAATGCGAATTAAGATCCCCATCACACCGATGTAATAGAGAATACTCACCAGCGCGGTGACGAAGATAATTGCCGGTAACACCCTGAAACCAAAGATAAATCCTGCGCCATCAAACAGCGTGTCCATTTTCGGCCCGACCAGCGAACCGAAGATAAATGCGCTACCTGCATCGCTGTACGCCATCACTTTATGCACGCCAAAAGCGACTTTTTCAGCGACCCAACGCCCTGGCGGTAACCAAAGCATAATCCCGCCAATCACAACCTGTAACACTAACGCCGCGCCAACGGTACGCAGGCTGATCTTCTTCTTGTTTACTGACAGTAAAAACGCAATCGTCAGCAATACCACCATTCCCAGAACACTTCTCATGACATCCATAGTTATTATCTCTTCATGTCATATTGGGCGACGGCTTTCTGCCCCTCAGAAATAGCCGGGCCTGCATCTTGCGATACTGACCCGGCTTGTTATCAACACTTAATGGGTTTTGATGTAGCCGCGCACGCACTCTTCGACTAAGCCCCAGAACCAGTCGGTATCAATAGTGATGCCGACTTTGGTATTAGCGGGCTTGCCAAGAACGCCCAGCTCGTCGCAGATGGTACGCCCATAGCAAGGGCCACTGTTGACGTCCACTTCGACGTACATCTCCTGGGTTTTAATGCCATCAGGGTTAATCAGATAACCGATGCAGGTGGCGTCGTGCACCGGGCCGCCAGCCAGCCCGTAGTTTTCGAACTGGGTTTTGAGAGTGAAGTTCATGATGTCGCTGAACAGTTCTCCGGCAGGGCCGCCTGCCCTTTCCATCCGAGCAATCACATCCGGGGTGCAAACGGTCTGGTTGGTGAGATCGAGGCCCATCATTACTAATGGAACGCCGGAGGTGAACACCACACGCGCCGCTTCCGGGTCAGCAAAGATGTTGAACTCGGCAGATGGGGTGAAGTTGCCAGTACCGTAAGCGCCGCCCATTAGCACAATTTCACGGATTTTCGGCAGGATTGCGGGTTGCATACGCATTGCCACCGCGATATTTGACAACGGACCAACCGGCACCAGAGTGATATCGCCATCGCTTGCCATCAGGGTATCAATGATGTATTTCACCGCGTGGGTACTTTCTGCCTGGCGGGTCAGCGGCTCGAATACCGGGCCATCCAGTCCGGTTTCACCGTGAATATTATCGGCAACGATTTGTTGACGCATAATGGGTTGCGGCATCCCCGCATAAACCGGAACATTAATCTCCAGTTTCTGGCAAACATTCAGGCCATTAATTAATGTTTTATCAAGCGTCTGATTACCCGCAACAATGGTGATACCTAATAAATCAATCGCCGGATGTTTCGCCGCCATCATTATAGCAATAGCATCATCATGACCCGGATCACAATCCAGAATAATTTTTCTCTTTTCCATTGTTTATTTCCTCTGTTTCCAGTTGCGTTATTTTTTCTACAGCAAAGAAATTTCGATCGGGCCGATGATTGAATCTTAACAACAGCGTACGTATGCTAAATATGAGAAATCTCATAGCGGATAAACATCGTGAAAGAAATCCACAATAATGATCTTAAGCTGCAATTGATGAGTGAATCCGCGTTTAAGGATTGCTTTTTAACGGATGTTTCAGCCGATACGCGGCTGTTTCATTTTTTAGCGCGTGACTACATTGTGCAGGAAGGGCAACAGCCGTCCTGGCTGTTTTACCTGACGCGAGGCCGCGCCAGGCTTTACGCCACGCTAGCTAATGGTCGCGTGTCGCTGATCGATTTCTTTGCCGCCCCCTGTTTTATTGGCGAGATTGAGTTAATCGATAAAGACCATGAACCACGTGCAGTACAGGCGATTGAAGAGTGTTGGTACCTTGCGCTCCCTATGAAACATTACCGTCCGCTGTTATTAAACGATACCCTATTTTTACGAAAGCTCTGCGTTTCTTTAAGCCATAAAAATTATCGCAATATTGTTTCTTTAACTCAGAATCAATCATTTCCGTTAGTGAACCGCCTGGCAGCTTTTATATTACTCTCGCAGGAAGGTGATCTTTATCACGAAAAACATACCCAGGCAGCAGAGTATTTAGGCGTTTCTTATCGACATCTTTTATATGTTCTCGCGCAATTCATTCACGACGGTTTATTAATTAAAAGCAAGAAAGGGTATCTCATTAAAAACAGAAAGCAGTTGTCAGGACTGGCGCTGGAGATGGACCCGGAGAATAAATTCTCCGGGATGATGCAGTAAAAATTATTTGCAATAGCGCGATTGCCGGATGCAACGCTTAATAAGCGAGTACATCCGGCAATGAAACTCAAGCTAAACCAATAAAGAACCCGGCAATGGTCGCGCTCATCAGGTTGGAAAGCGTTGCTGCTGCCAGCGCCCGTAAACCAAGCTGGGCGATTTCCGGAGCACGTTTTGGCGAAATAGCCGAAAATGCCCCAACGACAACACCGATAGAACCAAAGTTAGCAAAACCACAAAGCGCAAAGGAGATAATCGCAATGGTTTTCACTTCCAGCGTGCCGCCCGTTTGCAGGTATGGGGAGAAACTCAGGTAAGCGACGAATTCGTTAATCGCCAGTTTCTGCCCAATCAGGCTACCCGCAAGGTTGGCATCACTCCAGTCCACACCCATGATCCACGCCAGCGGTGCCAGCACATAGCCAAAAATACTTTCCAGAGAAGCATTGGCGAAGCCAAACCAGCCGCCAATTCCGCCGATAATGCCATTGATCAGCGCAATAATTGCCACAAATGCCATTACCACCGTCGCCACACCAGCGGCGATTTTCAGCCCGGTCATCGCACCGCTCGCCGCCGCTTCGATAAAGCTTTTTGGCGGCGTTTCGCTGAACGACAGATTTTCAAATGTGACCTGCGAAGGCTCGGTTGCCGGGCTAAGAATACGTGCAAACAAAATCCCGCCAGGGATCGCCATCAGCGATGCCGCTAACAGGTAGTCAATTGGTACGCCCATTCCGGCATAACCAATCATCATCGAACCCGCAATGGACGCCATCCCGCTACAAATTGCGGTAAACAACTCGTTGCGATTCATGCGATCGATAAACGGTTTAACGATCGCCGGGATCTCATTTTGCCCGAGGAAAATAGTGGTAACCGCAACAAAAGATTCGATTTTGCTGATGTTGAGGGCTTTCTGGAAAATGCTACCAAGGATGCGAATCAGCAGCCCCATCACGCCAATGTAGTACAGCAGACTAATGAGCGCAGTGACGAAGATAATCGCCGGGAGTACGCGAAAGGCGAAGATAAAACCCGCACCGTCAAAGAGGACATCCATTTTCGGCCCGACCAGCGAACCAAAAATGAAGGCGCTACCGGCATCACTGTAAGACATCACTTTATGAACGCCTAATGCCGCCTGTTCTACAGCCCACTTTCCCGGCGGAAAATAGAGCATGATGCCACCAATAGCAATTTGCAGCAGTAGTGCGGCTCCAACCGTACGCAAACTGATGCTCTTTTTATTCACTGACAACAGAAATGCTATTGCCAGTAACACCACCATCCCCACAACACTTCTCATTATGTCCATAATGATTTTCCCTTCATGCCAGTAAACCCGGCGTCAGCGCCAGGTTTTGGTATGTTTGATGAGTACGGGCGACGGCTTTCTGCCCGTCAGAAATTAACCCGCGAGACGCTGGTATTCTTTGGCAATTTCACTCGCCAGAATGGCGTTGTTGAACACCAGTTGGATGTTGGATTTCAGGCTGTCACCGCCGGTCAGTTCAGCAACGCGCGCCAGCAGGAATGGCGTACTTTCTTTACCAATAACACCCTGCGCTTCAGCTTCAGCTACCGCCTGATCGATCGCCGCATTGATAGTGTGTTCCGGCATCGCAAACTGTTCCGGGATCGGGTTCGCTACCACGAGGCCACCGTTCAGCCCGCTTTGCCATTTCACCGCCATTGCACGGGCAATTTCGCTGGCGCTGTCGAGACGAATGCTGACGTCAAACGGGCTGGTGCGGCAGAAAAACGCAGGCAGCGCTTTAGTCTGATAGCCAATTAACGGCACACCGAAGGTTTCTAAATACTCAGTGGTTAATCCTAAATCGAGAATAGATTTCGCCCCGGCACAAACAACGGTGACATTAGTATTTGCCAGTTCTTGCAAATCGGCAGAAATATCGAAGGTATGTTCCGCCCCGCGATGCACACCACCAATTCCCCCGGTGGCAAATACTTTAATTCCGGCAAGCGCCGCAATAATCATCGTTGAAGCCACAGTGGTTGCGCCATTTTTTCCGGCGGCAACAACAAAAGGTAAATCGCGACGACTAACTTTGGTCACGTTATGCCCTTCACGACCCAGTAATTCAATTTCTTCTTTGCTTAAACCCACTTTCATCACGCCGCCAATAATGGCGATAGTGGCAGGTACTGCGCCCTGTTTACGAATAGTTTCTTCTACTTCAATTGCGGTCTGGGCATTTTGTGGGAACGGCATCCCGTGAGAAATAATGGTCGATTCCAGCGCCACAACCGGTTTTTTGTTTTTTAAAGCGTCCTGCACTTCCGGGGAAATTTGTAATAATTCAGGGGAAATTTTTAATTCAGACATTCTGCGTTCTCCACTAACGATATAACGTTGGCAATCGATAAATCGGGGTTATTGGTGTATTCACAGGAGAGCGCCATTGACGAACATCCCTGTGCGAAACGAACAGATTCGGCAAACGGCATTCCGTCTACCCAACACGAAGCAAGTCCCGCCATCATGGCATCGCCCGCTCCGGTAACATTAATAACATTGGTTTTGATCGAGGCAGACCAGCCACTTTCACCGCTGATTTCACTGTAATAAACGCCATCGCCGCCCATGCTCAATACCAGTCGGTTCAGGCCATGTTGATGGAACCAGGCAGCAACTTTTGCCACATCTTCACGCCCTGACAGCGCAATCCCACTCAGTGTTTCCGCTTCAAGGCGGTTTGGCTTCAGAGTGTGGATCTGATTTAGACGGTCGCGCACTTTGACACATTTCCACGCTGAAACCGGATCGACAAATACGGGTACGTTGGCAGCATTATCCAGAATCCATGCCAGTGCCTCTTCACTGATATTACAGTCCGCGACAATGACCTTTGCCCTCTGAATAAATTCACGGTGCTGTGCGAGATATTCAGCTGTAATAGCGTTGCTAATATTCATGTCATTTATAGCAACCAGCATTTCACCGGTATTATCGAGTAATGATAAATAACTCGACGTATTTTCTCCCGGCACAATCAGGCATTTATCGACATAAACGCCAGATTGATTGGTTTGCGTTAGCAGCGATTGACCATAAAAATCACTACCTACTGCGCTCAGTAGCCAGGCTTTGTTACCCAGCAACGCCAGGTTTTGTGCAATATTTCGCCCTACTCCACCAGGCGTAAATTTTATTTTATCTGGATTTGAATCCGCATAATTTAATGATTCATGTGAATATCCGGCGACATCAATATTCGCCGAACCTATAATTACGACATAATCCTTTTCGCGCATAGCACGTCCTCTGGTAAAAAATTACCAACCCTGTCAATCCACAAGAATATAGATACTGCAAAGACGGTTTAAACATGTGTTCATATTTAAACATGTGCTCATAGTATGCATGTTTTACGTAAAGTAAATTGCCGCCAGAGAGGCAAAGCGGGCAGATTTGAGCAGGCTCACAAAATGCGATTAAATGCCTGAATTACAAAAGCGAGGAATTTGTGACGGGATGCACAGAACAGGAACAATAAAAAAGGGCAGAAAATAATCTGCCCTTGAGGAAATAACCTTAGTGTTTGATGAACGTTTCAGGTTTCTACTGAAAGATAAAACCATTTAAATTCATAAAATTACATTCACAAACCGGTCATTCCCTTTGCGCTCATCCAATGATACAGGGCAGGAAATTTCTGCCCTGTAACACACCTTTTATTACGCTGCTTTCGCTACTGCGTCCACTTCCGGACGTTTCAGGAAGGCATAGGCCAAACCCGCCACCAGCGTACCGGCAATAATTGCTACCAGGTAACCCAGTACCGGCGTAATAGCGCCAGGGATCAGCAGAACAAACAGACCACCGTGCGGTGCCATCAGTTTCGCACCAATCGCCATTGAGATTGCGCCAGTCAGCGCCCCACCAACGATACAACACGGCAGCACACGCATCGGATCACGAGCAGCAAACGGAATTGCACCTTCCGAAATAAAGCACAGACCAAGAACCAGAGCGGCTTTGCCACCTTCCTGCTGCGCTTTGTCAAATTTGCGACGCGCCACCATTGTTGCCAGACCCATTGCCAGCGGTGGCACCATACCTGCCGCCATAATCGCCGCCATCGGGCCATAGGTTTGAGTACTCAGCAGACCCACACCGAATGCGTACGCTGCTTTATTTACCGGACCGCCCATGTCAGTACACATCATGCCACCGAGGATCGCCCCCAGCAGAACCGCATTCGCAGTCCCCATGGTCTGCAGCCAGTGAGTCAACCCTTCGAGAATGCCAGCAACCGGTTTACCGATCAGGTAGATCATCGCCAGACCGACCACCAGACTGGAAATTAGCGGAATGATCAGGATCGGTTTCAGCGCCTCCATACTCTGTGGCAGTTTCAGTTGCGTACTGATTAACTTCGCAATGTAACCAGCCAGGAAGCCCGCAATAATACCGCCAATGAAGCCAGAACCGGTGCTGACCGCCAGCATACCGCCAATCAGACCCGGCGTGAGACCCGGACGATCGGCAATGGAGAAGGCAATGTAACCTGCCAGTACCGGCACCATCAGCGCAAAGGCTGAACCACCACCAATCTGCATCAGCGCCGCTGCCAACGTACCCGGCTCTTTAAACGCTTCGATACCAAAAGCAAAAGAAAGCGCGATACACAGACCACCTGCAACGACCATCGGCAGCATGTAAGAGACGCCCGTCAGCAAGTGACGGTATGCGCCTGCACTCTCTTTCTTACCTTCAGAGGTCGCCGTTTGAGCTTTGCCCGCCGGTTCATACGGCGTTGCTTCAGCAACCGCTTTATCCAGTTCCTGCGCGGTTTTCTTCAGCGCCAGACCGGTAGAGGTACGATACATCGGTTTACCAGCAAATTTCGCCAGATCCACTTCGATATCTGCCGCCACAATCACCAGATCCGCTGCGGCTACTTCTTCGGGGGTGATTGCATTACCCGCACCAACAGAACCACGGGTTTCAACTTTCACCCACCAGCCACGTTTTTTCGCTTCGGTTTCAATGGCTTCAGCCGCCATAAAGGTGTGTGCTACGCCAGTCGGGCAAGCAGTCACCGCAACTACGCGTTTCGGACCGCTGGCGGCAACCGGTGCTGTCGCAGCGACCGGCGCAGTGTAAGGTTTCGCATGGCCTTTGGCTTCACTCAGGAACAGCTCAGGGTGCGCAACTGCCCGGGAAATATCGCCCAGCCAGACATTTTTACCGTTCAGCGCGCTGTCATTCGGGATGGAATCACCGAGAACAATCGCCATTTCTGCGTCGTTCGGATTGTCGATGATTTCCAGTTTTGCTTTTCGCGCCGCCGCGCCCAGCAGGGTCTTCGCCATATAGGCGCGTGCCTGACCGAGATTAGCGTCAATAATCAGCAGCGTTTTCATTATGCCTCTCCTGCTGTCAGTTAAAAGGTTGTAAGTCGACGCGCGCCATCATTGCGGCCAACTGCGGACGATCGGTAATACCCACATTGCTTTGACTTACCGCCAGGGCTGCAACAGCAGTCGCCAGACGCAGTGTGTGTTCACTGGATTCACGCATTAGCAAGCCATAAATCAGGCCACCAACCATAGAATCCCCTGCGCCAACGGTGCTTACGACATCGACTGACGGTGGTTTGGCGATCCATTCGCCGGAGGCATTAACCCAAAGCGCGCCTTCGGCACCCAGTGAAATAACGACATGCGCAATACCTTGTTCACGCAGCGCATGCGCAGCTTCAATCACATCTTTCATTTCAGGCAGTTTACGGCCTGCCCAGATTTCCAGCTCGCGGCGGTTAGGTTTCACCAGCCACGGTGCCGCTTTCAAACCTGCTACTAACGCTTCACGGCTACTATCAAAGATAATGCAAGGGCACTGACTACGCAGGCGAGTCATCCAGTCGGTGAACGCTTCCGGGCTGACGCCTGACGGTAAGCTTCCGCTGACACAGACCATATCGAACTGACCGAGCCAGCTCAGAGAATCAGTCACAAAGCGTTCCCAGTCGGCGGGAGTGACTTCAAAACCCGAGAAGTTGAAGTCGGTCACTTCGCCGTCTTTTTCCGTCAGCTTAACGTTAATTCGGGTGCGCCCCTGTACAACCTGGAAACGGTTGGCAATGCCCAGCTCGCTGAACAGTTGCTGAAAACCATCCTGATTGTCTTTACCGAGGAAGCCGCCAACGGTGACATCAATTCCCAGGTCTTTCAATACTTTGGCCACGTTGATGCCTTTACCCGCCGCATGCAGACCGGTGGTTTTCACCAGGTTCACTTCGCCGCGTTCAATTTCCGGGCAGAAACCAACAAGGTCATAAGCCGGATTAAGGGTGATAGTAGCAACACGTCTGCTCATTATGCGCCCTCCCCAAGACCAGCAGCGATAGCGTCGCCGATTGCTTTCAGCGCCTGTTCAGCATCTGCACCCTGGGCGGTAAAGCGTAGGCGATGACCTTTCTTAACGCCAAGTGCCACAACTTTCATCAGACTACGTCCGTTTGCCGGTTTGCCGGTGCCATCAAGGTTTGTCACGGTAATATCACTGTTAAATTGTTTAATGGTGTTGACCAGCATGGTACCTGGACGAGCATGCAGGCCGTGTTCATTGCGCACCACAAACTCCGCGCTTAACACGTCGTCGGTCGGCGCATCATCGCTGGTCAGCAGCGCCAGCAACGTTGCCGCATCCGCTTTCAGCAAGCGGTCAGCTTTATTGTCGAGCAACAAATCAGCGAGACGCTTAAGAACCGCAATGGGCTGATCGTCATTCATCGCCACACTCACCAGCATGGCTGCCGTTTCGCCGTCCACATCAAAAGCATTTGCCGCACGGCTTACCGCAATCGCGCTACGCAGATTGCCTTCGGCGCTATCGCTCAGCCAGATACCCTGTCCGAGATTCAGCGGTTGTTCATTGATGGCTTTGGTGACGAAAGAGGCGTCAACTGCCCCCGCCTCTTTCAGACGCGCAGCGTTCAGCGCCTGAAGAGTCAGCAGATCGCTGGCGACGATATCCAGCGTCAGCATTTCGTTGTCGAGCTTCAACTGCTCACTCTGCTTTTCGCCCATCAGCAATGCGCGAAGTTCTTCTGCTGTTGTTGCTGACTTCAGTTGTTCAGCAACGGAATCATCGCTCAGTACGTGGGTCAGCTGGCGTAGCAGGCCCAGATGCTCATCCGAGCTGGCAGCAATACCGATCGCTACGTACGCTACCTGACCGTCACCCCAAGTGACGCCTTCCGGGAACTGAAATACCTGAACGCCGGTTTTCAGCACCTGATCGCGGGTGTCGGTAGTGCCGTGTGGAATAGCAATACCATTGCCGAGGAACGTTGAGGTTTGCTGTTCGCGCGCCAGCATGCCATTGACGTAGCCTTCTGCTACATTACCGGCCTGCACCAGCGCCGCAGCGACCTGGCGAATCGCCTCTTCTTTGTCTCCGGCCTTTTCGCCCGGATGGATGTCCTGTACGGATAACTGGAACATAGTTCTCCTCTCTTGCTGAATTGAAACGATTCAGCTTCTATGAGAAAAAAAGCGCCAACCTGGCTTAGGGTTAAAGACAAGATCGCGCTGAAACGTTTCAAGAAAGCATAATACTTCTGTTTCAGCACGCAAGGAAAGCCGTAAAGTTATGAGCAAAAGTTTGATGTGCTGCACAATTTTTTGTCATTTTTCCTAATTGCTGATGGGAAAATCCGTTATCAGCAATTTCATTTCAGCAGCGTCAGCAGCCAATCAGCAACAGTGAAATGGCATTTTGATTATTCGTGGCGCTTTTGATTTCGCTGTCTGTTTATTTTCTGACAAGCAGCGTAAACTCCGCGTCTTCCTCTTCCAGTGATCGACCAGCATGCATAACTCCCCCGCAGTCTCCAGCGCGAAATCGTTTGACCTGACCTCGACGGCGTTTTTAATCGTTGCCTTTCTCACCGGTATTGCGGGCGCTCTGCAAACCCCGACACTCAGTATTTTTCTTACCGATGAAGTACATGCCCGTCCGGCGATGGTGGGATTCTTCTTTACCGGCAGCGCTGTCATTGGGATTCTGGTGAGTCAGTTTCTCGCCGGGCGCTCTGATAAGCGCGGCGATCGCAAATCGCTGATTGTCTTTTGCTGCCTGTTAGGCGTGCTGGCCTGCACCCTTTTTGCCTGGAATCGCAACTACTTTGTTTTGCTATTCGTTGGCGTCTTTCTTAGCAGCTTTGGCTCGACCGCTAACCCGCAAATGTTTGCCCTTGCCCGTGAACATGCCGACAAAACCGGACGTGAGGCGGTGATGTTCAGCTCTTTTTTACGCGCTCAGGTTTCACTGGCATGGGTCATTGGCCCACCGCTGGCTTATGCCTTAGCGATGGGTTTCAGCTTTACGGTAATGTATCTGAGCGCAGCGGTAGCGTTTATTGTTTGCGGCGTGATGGTGTGGCTGTTTTTACCGTCGATGCAAAAAGAGCTTCCGCTGGCGACCGGCACGGTTGAAGCGCCGCGCCGTAACCGTCGCGATACGCTGCTGCTGTTTGTCATTTGTACATTGATGTGGGGCTCGAACAGTCTGTACATCATCAACATGCCGCTATTTATAATCAACGAACTGCATCTTCCCGAGAAACTGGCCGGTGTGATGATGGGGACCGCCGCCGGGCTGGAAATCCCGACCATGTTGATTGCCGGATATTTTGCCAAACGTCTGGGTAAGAGTTTCTTAATGCGCGTTGCTGCCGTGGGTGGCGTCTGTTTTTACGCAGGAATGCTGATGGCGCATTCTCCTGTCATTCTGTTGGGCTTGCAGCTGCTAAATGCTATTTTTATTGGCATTCTGGGCGGTATCGGGATGCTCTATTTTCAGGATTTGATGCCCGGTCAGGCAGGTTCAGCCACCACGCTCTATACCAACACGTCGCGCGTGGGCTGGATCATCGCAGGATCTGTGGCGGGCATCGTCGCCGAGATCTGGAATTATCACGCTGTGTTCTGGTTTGCGATGGTGATGATTATCGCCACTCTGTTTTGCTTACTGCGGATTAAAGATGTTTAAGGCGCGGTCAGCATTTCCAGATCGATAAGCCAGGTCATTGCCTGCTGACGCGAGTTACCGCACATTTCAGCGCTGGCTTGTAAGCCTGCACAGACTTTCGGCCGCAGTGGCGAGGTGAAAATTTTACAGCGTTGCTGTTCATCAAGCTGAATGCAGGGCGTATTGGCGGGCTTGCCATCTGGCATACCGGGAATAGGGCTGGAAATTGAAGGGGCAGTGCAACACGCCCCGCAACCCGGACGGCATTCCATACGTTGTTCTCTTAAGGTTAACCACCGGATTGATGAGCGCGCACAGTACCACCTTTTTTGCACCAGCAAAAGTGCGAATACCACTTGCCCGAAAGGCCCGTCGCGAGTACTTTGTCGCGATATTTTTGACATTTTCGACTACAGGAATTTTTCGATGCCAAGAGCGAACGAAATTAAAAAAGGTATGGTACTGAATTACAACGGCAAACTGCTGCTGGTTAAGGACATTGATATTCAGTCGCCCACTGCCCGCGGTGCCGCTACGCTGTACAAAATGCGTTTTTCTGATGTCCGTACCGGGCTGAAAGTAGAAGAGCGTTTCAAAGGTGATGATATCGTTGACACCGTGACGCTGACCCGCCGTTACGTTGACTTCTCCTATGTCGATGGTAACGAATATGTCTTTATGGATAAAGAAGACTATACCCCGTATACCTTCACCAAAGATCAGATTGAAGAAGAGTTGCTGTTTATGCCAGAAGGCGGCATGCCGGACATGCAGGTGCTGACCTGGGACGGTCAACTGCTGGCGCTTGAGCTGCCGCAGACCGTTGATCTGGAAATCGTTGAAACCGCACCAGGCATCAAAGGGGCATCTGCCAGCGCCCGTAACAAACCGGCGACATTGAGCACTGGTCTGGTGATTCAGGTACCAGAATACTTAAGCCCGGGCGAAAAAATTCGTATCCATATCGAAGAACGCCGTTATATGGGGCGTGCTGACTAACTTCAGCCGCAGGCAGAAAAGGGATAGCTCAGGCTGTCCCTTTTTTAATTTATTATACCAATCTTCTATTTTGCGCTTCCTGAACACCTTACGCCCGCAATATTCACTCGTTGATTGATCGCCCTCACACTTCATCGCATTAACAATCCAGACCAATTTCAATTGCTGTCATATAACTTTACACTGTCGTTGTTAATTAATCGTTACTAAGACGTGACTCCTATGAATACAATTGCCTCCGTTACGCTCCCGCATCATGTACACGCTCCACGCTACGATCGCCAGCAGTTGCAATCACGTATCGTTCATTTTGGCTTTGGAGCCTTTCACCGCGCTCATCAGGCGTTACTGACCGATCGTGTGCTGAATGCCCAGGGCGGCGACTGGGGGATCTGTGAAATCAGCTTGTTCAGCGGTGATCAACTGATGAGCCAGCTCCGCGCACAGAACCATTTATATACCGTGCTGGAGAAAGGGACGGACGGCAATCAGGCGATAATTGTCGGTGCCGTTCACGAATGCCTGAATGCAAAACTGGATTCCTTAGCGGCAATTATTGAGAAGTTTTGCGAGCCACAGGTGGCAATTGTTTCCCTGACGATTACCGAAAAAGGCTATTGTATTGACCCGGCCACCGGTGCACTCGACACCAGCAATCCGCGGATTATTCACGATCTACAAACCCCTGAAGAACCTCACTCCGCACCGGGTATTCTCGTCGAAGCACTGAAACGCCGCCGTGAGCGCGGCCTTACACCGTTTACCGTGCTCTCCTGTGACAATATTCCCGACAATGGCCATGTGGTGAAAAACGCGGTGCTGGGAATGGCAGAAAAACGTTCGCCAGAACTCGCCGGGTGGATAAAAGAGCACGTCAGTTTTCCGGGAACTATGGTCGACCGCATTGTTCCGGCAGCAACCAACGAATCACTGGCGGAAATCAGCCAGCATCTGGGGGTGAATGATCCCTGCGCGATTAGCTGCGAACCGTTTATCCAGTGGGTGGTGGAAGATAACTTCGTCGCTGGGCGTCCTGCCTGGGAAGTCGCAGGTGTACAAATGGTGAATGATGTCCTGCCATGGGAAGAGATGAAACTGCGGATGCTTAATGGCAGCCACTCTTTTCTCGCTTATCTGGGTTACCTCTCAGGATTCGCCCATATCAGTGATTGCATGCAGGATCGCGCATTTCGCCATGCCGCCAGAACATTAATGCTGGATGAGCAAGCGCCGACACTGCGGATTAAAGATGTCGATTTAACACAATATGCGGATAAGTTAATTGCACGTTTTGCTAATCCGGCGCTGAAACATAAGACCTGGCAAATCGCGATGGATGGCAGCCAGAAATTACCGCAACGCATGCTGGCAGGTATTCGCATACATCTGGGGCGCGAAACGGACTGGTCGTTGCTGGCATTAGGCGTTGCAGGCTGGATGCGTTACGTCAGCGGCGTTGATGATGCCGGAAATGCCATTGATGTTCGCGATCCGCTTAGCGATAAAATTCGCGATCTTGTTGCGGGCAGCAGCAGTGAGCAACGCGTCACCGCCCTGCTTTCCCTGCGTGAAGTTTTCGGTGATGATCTGCCAGATAACCCGCATTTTGTGCAGGCCATCGAACAAGCCTGGCAACAAATCGCACAATTCGGCGCGCATCAGGCGCTATTAAACACCCTCAAAATTTAACGATTTCTGCGGTTAAAGCGGATGAAGCTCGCCTTCGTCCGCTCTCCCCTTCTCTTTTCTGCCGTTTTTAGCCAGGATTAACGCTCAGTTAACTTATCAGAGTATTGCGGAGCCGTTGTGACCAGGACCAACCTCATCACCGGTTTTCTCGGCAGCGGGAAAACTACGTCGATTCTTCATCTGTTAGCCCATAAAGATCCCAACGAAAAATGGGCGGTACTGGTTAATGAATTTGGGGAAGTCGGAATTGATGGTGCTTTGCTCGCCGATAGCGGCGCATTGCTGAAAGAGATCCCCGGCGGCTGCATGTGCTGCGTTAATGGTTTACCCATGCAGGTAGGGTTGAATACCTTACTGCGTCAGGGAAAACCAGACCGCTTGTTGATAGAGCCGACCGGGCTGGGCCATCCGAAACAGATCCTCGATCTGTTAACCGCACCAGTCTATGAACCGTGGATAGATCTGCGCGCCACGTTGTGCATTCTCGATCCACGCCTGCTGCTGGACGAAAAAAGCGCCAGCAATGAAAACTTCCGTGACCAGCTGGCTGCCGCAGACATCATTGTCGCCAATAAATCCGACCGTGCGACGCCTGAAAGTGAGCAAGCGCTACTGCGCTGGTGGCAGCAAAATGGTGGCGATCGGCAATTAATTCACAGTGAGCATGGGAAAGTTGACGGTCATCTTCTGGATTTGCCGCGTCGCAATTTAGCCGAGTTGCCCGCCAGCGCCGCGCATTCTCATCAGCATGGCGTGAAAAAAGGGTTAGCAGCGTTAAGCCTGCCAGAGCATCAACGCTGGCGTCGCAGTCTGAACAGCGGACAAGGATATCAGGCCTGCGGCTGGATATTCGACGCTGATACGGTATTCGACACCATTGGCATTCTGGAATGGGCGCGACTTGCACCGGTGGAACGCGTCAAAGGCGTGCTGCGTATTCCCGAAGGGCTGGTGCGAATCAACCGTCAGGGCGATGATCTGCACATTGAAACGCAAAACGTTGCGCCACCGGACAGCCGTATTGAGCTGATTTCCAGCAGCGAAGCTGACTGGAATGCCTTGCAGAGCGCGCTGTTGAAGCTTCGTTTAGCGACTACCGCGTAAGGTTGCCTGCGTTTTTCAGTAAGATAATTAGAGAAAATATGATTAAAAATTTGCCGCAAATAGTGTTGTTGAATATTGTCGGCCTCGCGCTGTTTCTTTCCTGGTATATTCCCGTTAATCATGGATTCTGGTTGCCGATTGATGCGGATATTTTTTATTTCTTTAATCAGAAACTGGTCGAAAGTAAGGCCTTTTTGTGGCTGGTTGCATTGACCAACAATCGCGCTTTCGACGGTTGTTCACTGCTGGCGATGGGAATGTTGATGCTGAGTTTCTGGCTGAAAGAAAACGCCCCAGGCAGACGACGTATCGTGATTATTGGTCTGGTCATGCTATTAACTGCAGTGGTATTAAACCAGCTGGGTCAGGCATTAATTCCTGTAAAACGGGCCAGCCCAACATTGACTTTTACCGATATTAACCGCGTCAGCGAACTGCTCTCTGTTCCCACGAAAGATGCCTCACGAGATAGCTTTCCCGGCGATCACGGCATGATGCTGCTTATTTTTTCGGCATTCATGTGGCGTTATTTCGGCAAAGTTGCAGGTCTTATCGCCCTTATTATTTTTGTGGTTTTTGCGTTTCCCAGAGTAATGATTGGCGCACACTGGTTTACTGACATCATTGTCGGTTCGATGACCGTGATATTGATCGGTTTGCCCTGGGTGTTGCTGACGCCATTAAGTGATCGATTAATCACCTTTTTTGACAAATCACTACCGGGAAAAAACAAACATTTCCAAAACAAATAACTCACAGTAATTAACATCATCAGGTTTATTTTTATAGTGAGGATAATCCTGATGATGCGCACCGTGCTTTCATCTATCGAATGCAAAAATCATTCTCTAAGTAAATGAATGGATTGCATGCGTTTCACTCAATCGTACTTTAATTGACCAATCCCGCTTATTAACTTTCTGTATCACTTTTTCTTATAAAAAATCATGTAAAACCGCTCGCCAAGACCGCACCAATCGGGTAATCTCGAACTCGTTTTGCCTCGGCGGTAGATTATCCTCACAGCATATAATTTTGTGCGTTAGTCCACAGATTTGGCCTTAAGGAATTGTTTCAACATGCCCAGGTAATTAGTCTCGTGTCGCTTGGCATTTTTTTATAACGATATTTGTCGTTAAGGACTTCAAGGGAAAACAAACAACATGGTCAAATCTCAACCGATTTTGAGATATATCTTGCGCGGGATCCCCGCGATTGCAGTAGCGGTTCTGCTTTCTGCATGTAGTGCAAATAACACCGCAAAGAATATGCATCCTGAGACACGTGCAGTGGGTAGTGAAACATCATCACTGCAAGCTTCTCAGGATGAATTTGAAAACCTGGTTCGTAATGTCGACGTAAAATCGCGAATTATGGATCAGTATGCTGACTGGAAAGGCGTACGTTATCGTCTGGGCGGCAGCACTAAAAAAGGTATCGATTGTTCTGGTTTCGTACAGCGTACATTCCGTGAGCAATTTGGCTTAGAACTTCCGCGTTCGACTTACGAACAGCAGGAAATGGGTAAATCTGTTTCCCGCAGTAATTTGCGTACGGGTGATTTAGTTCTGTTCCGTGCCGGTTCAACGGGACGCCATGTCGGTATTTATATCGGCAACAATCAGTTTGTCCATGCTTCCACCAGCAGTGGTGTTATTATTTCTAGCATGAATGAACCGTACTGGAAGAAGCGTTACAACGAAGCACGCCGGGTTCTCAGCCGCAGCTAATAAACCGTTTGGATGCAATCCCTTGGCTATCCTGACGAGTTAACTGAAAGCACTGCTTAGGCAGTGCTTTTTTGTTTTCATTCATCAGAGAAAATGATGTTTCCGCGTCTTGATCCAGGCTATAGTCCGGTCATTGTTATCTTTTAAATGTTGTCGTAATTTCAGGAAATTAACGGAATCATGTTCATACGCGCTCCCAATTCTGGACGTAAGCTCCTGCTTACCTGCATTGTTGCAGGCGTAATGATTGCGATACTGGTGAGTTGCCTTCAGTTTTTAGTGGCCTGGCATAAGCACGAAGTCAAATACGACACACTGATTACCGACGTACAAAAGTATCTCGATACCTATTTTGCCGACCTGAAATCCACTACTGACCGGCTCCAGCCGCTGACCTTAGATACCTGCCAGCAGGCTAACCCCGAACTGACCGCCCGCGCGGCGTTTAGCATGAATGTCCGTACGTTTGTGCTGGTGAAAGATAAAAAAACATTCTGTTCATCTGCGACCGGTGAGATGGACATTCCACTCAATGAATTGATTCCGGCGCTCGACATTAATAAAAATGTCGATATGGCGATCTTACCCGGCACGCCGATGGTGCCGAACAAACCCGCAATCGTCATCTGGTATCGCAACCCTTTGCTGAAAAATAGCGGCGTCTTTGCCGCTCTGAATCTCAACCTGACGCCTTCTCTCTTTTATAGTTCAAGGCAGGAAGATTACGATGGCGTCGCCCTCATTATTGGTAATACTGCGCTATCTACCTTTTCTTCACGTTTGATGAACGTTAATGAGTTAACCGACATGCCAGTCCGTGAAACTAAAATTGCGGGCATTCCTCTGACCGTTCGGCTTTATGCAGATGACTGGACATGGAACGATGTGTGGTACGCATTTTTACTGGGCGGCATGAGTGGAACTGTCGTTGGCCTGCTCTGCTATTACCTGATGAGCGTACGTATGCGCCCCGGCAGAGAAATCATGACCGCCATCAAGCGCGAACAATTTTACGTGGCGTATCAACCGGTGGTGGATACACAAGCTTTGCGAGTAACGGGCCTGGAAGTACTGCTACGCTGGCGGCATCCTGTCGCGGGAGAAATTCCCCCGGATGCCTTCATTAACTTTGCCGAATCGCAAAAGATGATTGTGCCGCTGACTCAGCACCTGTTTGAGTTAATTGCCCGCGATGCCGCAGAATTAGAAAAAGTGCTGCCGGTAGGCGTCAAATTTGGCATTAACATTGCGCCGGACCATCTGCACAGCGAAAGCTTTAAAGCAGATATCCAGAAACTGCTCACTTCCCTACCCGCACACCATTTCCAGATTGTGCTGGAAATTACCGAGCGCGATATGCTGAAAGAGCAAGAAGCCACACAACTCTTCGCCTGGCTGCACTCGGTCGGCGTAGAAATTGCTATTGATGACTTCGGCACCGGGCACAGCGCGCTTATCTATCTTGAGCGTTTTACGCTCGATTATCTGAAAATTGACCGTGGATTTATCAACGCCATCGGTACGGAAACGATCACTTCACCCGTACTTGACGCGGTGCTGACGCTGGCGAAACGCCTCAATATGCTGACGGTTGCTGAAGGGGTCGAAACGCCGGAACAGGCGCGATGGCTAAGCGAACGCGGCGTTAATTTCATGCAAGGCTATTGGATTAGTCGCCCGTTACCGCTGGACGATTTTGTCCGCTGGCTGAAGAAACCGTATACGCCGCAGTGGTAAGGTGTGCTTACGTCCCTTATTATTCATAGTGAAAGCATGCCGGATTGCGGCTAATGATGAGTAAAAGGAAATCCGTTGCAGATGATTGTGCGCATACTGCTGCTGTTTATCGCTCTGTTCACCTTTGGTGCGCAGGCGCAGGCTATCAAGGAAAGCTATGCCTTTGCCGTGCTGGGCGAACCCCGGTACGCGTTTAATTTCAACCATTTTGATTATGTGAACCCCGCCGCGCCAAAAGGTGGGCAGATAACGTTGTCAGCCCTCGGCACCTTCGATAATTTCAACCGCTATGCACTGCGCGGCAACCCGGGCGCACGCACCGAGCAGCTGTACGACACGCTATTTACGACTTCCGATGACGAACCAGGCAGTTATTACCCGCTGATTGCTGAAAGCGCACGCTATGCTGACGATTATTCCTGGGTGGAGGTCGCTATTAATCCGCGCGCCCGTTTTCATGATGGTTCGCCCATTACTGCCCGCGATGTAGAGTTTACTTTTCAAAAATTTATGACCGAAGGCGTGCCGCAATTTCGTCTGGTCTACAAAGGCACCACCGTCAAAGCCATTGCGCCGTTAACCGTGCGCATTGAGTTAGCTAAACCCGGCAAAGAAGATATGTTGAGTCTGTTTTCGCTGCCGGTATTTCCAGAAAAGTACTGGAAGGATCACAAACTTAGCGATCCGCTCGCCACGCCTCCGCTTGCCAGTGGTCCGTACCGAATTACGTCCTGGAAAATGGGGCAAAATATTGTCTATTCCCGCGTGAAAGATTACTGGGCAGCAAACTTACCGGTAAACCGTGGACGCTGGAATTTCGACACCATTCGCTACGATTATTACCTCGATGATAATGTCGCCTTTGAAGCGTTTAAAGCAGGTGCCTTTGATTTGCGTATGGAAAACGACGCTAAAAACTGGGCCACGCGTTATACCGGTAAAAATTTCGATAAAAAATACATCATCAAAGATGAGCAAAAGAACGAATCAGCCCAGGATACGCGCTGGCTGGCGTTTAATATCCAACGTCCGGTATTCAGCGATCGCCGGGTCCGGGAAGCAATCACCCTCGCCTTTGACTTTGAATGGATGAACAAGGCGTTGTTTTACAATGCCTGGAGTCGCACGAACAGTTATTTTCAGAATACCGAATACGCGGCCAGAAATTACCCCGACGCCGCGGAGCTGGTGCTTCTGGCACCAATGAAAAAAGATCTACCGCCAGAAGTCTTCACACAAATCTACCAGCCGCCGGTATCCAAAGGCGATGGCTACGATCGTGACAACCTGTTAAAAGCCGACAAACTTCTCAACGAAGCGGGCTGGGTGCTGAAGGGTCAGCAACGCGTTAATGCCACAACGGGTCAGCCGCTCAGCTTTGAATTATTGCTTCCCGCAAGCAGCAATAGTCAGTGGGTATTGCCGTTCCAGCACAGCCTGCAACGGCTGGGTATCAACATGGACATTCGCAAGGTGGATAACTCGCAAATCACCAACCGCATGCGCAGTCGCGACTATGACATGATGCCGCGCCTATGGCGGGCGATGCCGTGGCCCAGTTCCGATTTACAGATTTCCTGGTCATCGGAATATATCAATTCCACTTATAATGCCCCCGGCGTGCAAAGCCCGGTTATCGACTCGCTGATCAACCAAATTATTGCCGCGCAGGGAAATAAAGAAAAATTACTGCCGTTGGGGCGAGCACTGGATCGCGTATTAACGTGGAATTATTACATGCTGCCAATGTGGTACATGGCGGAAGACCGTCTCGCCTGGTGGGATAAATTCTCCCAACCCGCTGTACGCCCTGTTTACAGCCTGGGTATCGATACCTGGTGGTATGACGTTAATAAAGCGGCCAAACTGCCGTCAGCCAGACAACAGGGAGAGTAGATGGGCGCTTATCTGATTCGCCGTCTGTTGCTGGTGATCCCAACGTTATGGGCGATTATCACTATCAACTTTTTCATCGTGCAAATTGCGCCTGGCGGTCCGGTCGACCAGGCCATCGCCGCCATTGAGTTTGGTAATGCCGGAGTATTACCCGGCGCAGGCGGTGAAGGCGTTCGCGCCAGCCATGCGCAAACGGGCGTCGGTAATATCAGCGACAGTAATTACCGTGGCGGACGCGGATTAGATCCAGAAGTGATCGCCGAGATCACTCATCGCTACGGTTTCGATAAGCCGATCCACGAACGTTACTTCAAAATGCTCTGGGACTACATCCGCTTTGATTTTGGCGATAGCCTGTTTCGCAGCGCCTCGGTGCTGACGCTGATTAAAGACAGTCTGCCGGTTTCCATCACCCTCGGATTGTGGAGCACGCTGATTATCTATCTGGTGTCGATTCCGTTAGGCATTCGCAAAGCTGTTTATAATGGGAGCCGCTTTGACGTCTGGAGTAGCGCATTTATCATCATCGGCTACGCTATTCCGGCCTTTTTGTTTGCCATCCTGCTGATTGTCTTCTTCGCGGGCGGCAGTTATTTCGACCTGTTCCCTCTACGCGGCCTGGTTTCCGCTAACTTTGATTCGCTGCCGTGGTATCAGAAAATCACCGATTATCTGTGGCATATCACGCTGCCGGTGCTGGCGACAGTGATTGGTGGCTTTGCGGCGCTGACCATGCTGACCAAAAACTCATTCCTTGATGAAGTGCGCAAGCAATACGTGGTGACCGCGCGTGCGAAAGGGGTAAGTGAAAAAAATATTCTCTGGAAACATGTGTTCCGCAACGCCATGCTGCTGGTGATTGCCGGTTTTCCGGCGACGTTTATCAGCATGTTCTTCACCGGCTCGCTGCTGATTGAAGTGATGTTTTCACTCAATGGCCTTGGCTTACTGGGCTACGAAGCGACCGTCTCGCGCGATTATCCTGTAATGTTTGGTACCTTGTATATTTTCACCCTGATTGGCCTGCTGCTGAATATTGTCAGTGATATCAGCTATACGCTGGTCGATCCGCGTATAGATTTTGAGGGACGTTAATGTCGCGACTCAGCCCCGTCAATCAGGCCCGTTGGGCGCGTTTTCGCCATAACCGTCGCGGCTACTGGTCGTTATGGATTTTCCTCGTTTTGTTTGGTTTGAGTTTGTGTTCTGAACTTATCGCCAACGATAAACCGTTGCTGGTGCGTTATGACGGCAGTTGGTATTTCCCGTTGTTGAAAAATTACAGTGAAAGCGATTTTGGCGGCCCTCTGGCAAGTCAGGCTGATTATCAGGACCCGTGGCTGAAACAACGGCTGGAAAATAACGGCTGGGTACTGTGGGCACCGATTCGCTTTGGTGCTACCAGTATCAACTTTGCTACCGATAAGCCCTTCCCTTCTCCACCCTCCCGGCAAAACTGGCTGGGAACGGATGCCAACGGCGGCGATGTGCTGGCACGTATTCTCTATGGCACGCGGATCTCGGTTCTGTTTGGCCTGATGCTGACTCTCTGTTCCAGCGTGATGGGCGTGCTGGCGGGGGCGCTACAAGGCTATTACGGCGGTAAAGTCGACCTCTGGGGACAACGCTTTATTGAAGTATGGTCGGGGATGCCGACGCTGTTTTTGATTATTTTACTTTCCAGCGTCGTACAGCCTAACTTCTGGTGGCTGCTGGCAATTACTGTCTTGTTTGGCTGGATGAGTCTGGTCGGCGTGGTGCGGGCGGAGTTTTTACGTACCCGTAATTTCGACTACATTCGTGCGGCGCAGGCGCTTGGCGTCAGCGATCGCAGTATCATCCTGCGTCATATGTTGCCTAATGCCATGGTCGCGACCCTCACCTTTTTACCGTTTATTTTATGTAGTTCGATCACCACCCTGACCTCACTCGATTTCCTCGGCTTTGGTCTGCCGCTCGGTTCACCGTCACTCGGTGAACTGCTGTTACAAGGGAAAAATAACCTTCAGGCTCCGTGGCTTGGGATCACCGCCTTCTTGTCGGTGGCGATATTATTGTCTTTGCTGATCTTTATTGGTGAAGCCGTCCGCGACGCATTTGATCCTAATAAGGCGGTGTAGCATGACGCAAACTCTGTTAGCGATTGAAGATTTGTCGGTGGGTTTTCGCCATCAGCAAACCGTACGTACAGTAGTCAATGATGTTTCACTACAGATTGAGGCTGGCGAAACGCTGGCGCTGGTGGGTGAGTCAGGTTCAGGCAAAAGCGTTACCGCGCTGTCAATTTTACGCCTGCTCCCATCCCCGCCGGTTGAATATCTCTCCGGCGATATTCGTTTTCATGGCGAATCGCTGCTTCATGCCAGCGATCAAACGTTGCGCGGTGTACGCGGTAATAAGATCGCCATGATTTTTCAGGAGCCGATGGTGTCGTTAAATCCATTGCATACCCTGGAAAAACAGCTTTATGAAGTGCTTTCACTCCACCGCGGGATGCGTCGGGAAGCGGCTCGTGGCGAAATTCTTAACTGCCTTGATCGCGTCGGTATCCGCCAGGCGGCAAAACGGCTGACAGATTATCCGCATCAGCTCTCCGGCGGCGAACGCCAGCGGGTGATGATTGCGATGGCACTGTTAACGCGACCGGAATTATTAATTGCCGATGAACCGACCACCGCACTGGACGTCTCTGTCCAGGCGCAGATTTTACAGCTGTTGCGCGAACTGCAAGGCGAGCTGAATATGAGCATGCTGTTTATTACTCATAACCTCAGCATTGTCAGAAAACTGGCCCACCGCGTGGCGGTAATGCAAAACGGTCGCTGTGTCGAGCAAAATAACGCCGCTACGCTATTTGCCTCACCCACTCATCCTTACACACAAAAGCTACTCAACAGTGAACCGTCAGGCGACCCGGTGCCATTGCCAGAACCTGCCTCAACGTTGCTGGATGTTGAACAGCTTCAGGTTGCCTTCCCCATTCGCAAAGGGATTTTGAAGCGCATTGTGGATCATAATGTGGTGGTGAAAAACATCAGTTTTACGCTACGAGCGGGTGAAACACTGGGTTTAGTGGGCGAGTCCGGTTCCGGGAAAAGCACGACGGGACTGGCGCTGCTGCGACTGATTAATTCTCAGGGCAGCATCATCTTTGACGGTCAGCCACTGCAAAATTTAAATCGCCGCCAGCTGTTACCTATTCGTCATCGCATTCAGGTGGTATTTCAGGATCCAAACTCCTCGCTCAACCCACGACTCAACGTTTTGCAGATTATTGAGGAAGGCTTACGGGTTCACCAGCCGACGCTTTCTGCCGCACAACGCGAACAACAAGTGATAGCCGTGATGCATGAAGTGGGATTAGATCCTGAAACACGCCACCGTTATCCGGCGGAGTTCTCTGGTGGTCAGCGACAACGTATTGCGATTGCCAGGGCATTAATTCTTAAGCCCTCGCTGATCATACTTGATGAACCGACATCATCACTCGACAAAACGGTACAGGCGCAAATATTGACGCTATTGAAATCATTGCAACAAAAGCATCAACTGGCCTATTTGTTTATCAGCCATGATTTGCACGTTGTCCGCGCGTTATGTCATCAGGTTATCGTACTGCGACAAGGGGAAGTAGTGGAACAAGGACCGTGCGCGCGCGTGTTTGCCACACCGCAGCAGGAGTATACGCGTCAGCTACTGGCGTTGAGCTGACGCTTAAAAAGGATTGTAGTTTGAAAAGGGTTCGGCAATTGCCACACCAAAATTTTTCAATCGGCATGTTGCAGCAAACTCGTCCTGGCGATTTACAAACAGGCACGGCTCACCTTCACACTCCAGCACCGAACATGGAACTTCGATGTCGCTTAACTCCTGGCTTAGTTTATACATCACCGACCATGCATTATCACCATCCGGGCTAAGCAATTTAAGCGCCACCAGGCTGTTGTCACCGCACGGTCCATTTTGCGGAATCGGTTCAACCTTCGAACCTGCGAAACCAGCAGACCAGCGATAGTTCTGCGGCAGTCGATGGACGATTGAGAGTTGTAATGAAGTCACTTATTTTCCCCGGAAGCACATTTACTTCACAATTTATTTACATCAATTTTAACATATCATCAACAATCCGTCTTTATACAGATCGTAAAGATTGATGCCTCGCCTGCGTGGCCTCTATGGCTCTGATTTAAGTAATATCTGCGGGCGTGGTCACGTTTGCGGGGCTATATGTACCCGTTTCTGCGATCTAACTCAACCTTTTTAACTACAATGATGTGACTTTTTACATAAATTGATTTTACATAAAATAAACATATATCGGGGGAATGATAGATTTGTGGTTGACATGCATCAACAAAGGAAGCCTTTTTAGCTTCCTCGTTGTGCAATAGATCACCGTTTTTTCGGCCGACTGGCGTACAGACAGAAGAGAATGGAGCTGGTTGCGCAGAATGCAATTGACCAAATCATCGGCCATGCAGAGTTAAAGGTCGCAAGAGAAAGCAATGCGCCAACAATTGCCCCTATGCCAAAACGGAAGGTTCCTGCCAGCGAAGATGCCGTTCCCGCCATATGGGGAAACTCATCAAGAATGACCGCCATCGCATTGGATGACACCATCGACACGCAGCCCACAAACGCCGCAACGCCAACCACCAGCGACCAGAATCCCAGCCCCAGTAGCGCACTGATGACCATCCACGCTGCCATAATAAACTGTATCCACAACCCCGAGCGGAACATATTTAACGCGCCAATGCGGCGAACGAAGCGGCTGTTAAAGATGGTCATCACGAACAGGAAAACAATGTTTAGTGCAAAGTAATAACCAAAGTTTTCCGGCGCGACGTGGTTAATTTCAATGTAGACAAACGGTCCGGCGCTTAAGAACGAGAACATCCCGGCAAAGCTGAAACCACTGGCCAGCATATAACTCAGGACACGCTTATGACGGAACAGCGCCGCAAAGTTACCAATAGTGGTACGAATGTGAAAAGGCTGGCGACGCTCCGGTGGTAAGGTTTCTTTGATCAGAAAGAAGATCATTGCCGAAGCCAGAATCGCCGCCACGGCGAGGATCCAGAAGATGTAATGCCAGCTCAGCCACACCAGCACCCAGCCGCCAACTATCGGTGCCATCAGCGGTGCAATGGTTGTCACCAGCATGACAAACGACATCATCCGCGAGAACTCTTCTTTCGGGTAGATATCACGCATCAAAGCGTTGATAACCACGCTGGCCGCAGCCGCCGCCAGCCCGTGGAAGAAACGCATCACAATCAGCTGATCGATGGTTTGTGCCAACGCACACGCCACCGCGGCGGCGGCAAACACCAGCGTACCGCCAAGAACCACCGGCTTACGCCCGAAGCTGTCTGCCATCGGCCCGTAGATTAACTGCCCCAACGCAAAGCCCAGAATATAAGTACTGAGGGTCATCTGCGTACTGCCCGCCGGTACGCCAAACTGCGCTGAAATTACCGGTAGCGCGGGCAGATACATATCAATCGACAGCGGCATCAACATGGCCAGCAGGCCAAGGATAAAAACAATAGCAAACGACGAATGCTGTCGGGTGGTCACAACGGGCTCCTGAAAGTCATTGAAAAGTTAGACGACGCTGGCAATTTCTTCTTCAGTTAACGGACGATATTCACCGGGGGCTAAATCAGCATCCAGCGTAATGCCGCCAATACGTTCACGATGCAGCTCAACCACATGGTTACCCACGGCGGCGAACATGCGTTTCACCTGATGATAACGCCCTTCGCTGATGGTCAGACGAACCTGCGTTGGGGTAATCACTTCCAGCACCGCCGGCTTAGTGAGATCTTTTTCGTTATGCAGCTGCACGCCTTTAGCAAATTGCTCTGCCGTATCGTCAGCTACGGGTGATTCCAGCGTCACCAGATAGGTCTTCTCGCAATGATGGCGCGGAGAAGTAATGCGGTGCGACCACTGACCATCATCAGTCATTAGCACCAGACCGGTGGTATCGATATCCAGCCGCCCTGCGGCGTGCAGTTTCCACGCCACTGGTTCATCAAGAAAATAGAGCACCGTTGGGTGATCAGGGTCGTCCGTGGAGCAAACATAGCCCTGAGGCTTATTGAGCATGAAGTAACGTGGACCGTGTTGCTGCGCCAGCGGGTTGCCATCGTAAGCGACATCATGTTCAGGAAGCAGTTTGAACGCTGCATTACGGACGATTTCGCCATCGACGGTGACACGATTGCCGCGGATTTCACGCCCGGCAATAGCACGGCTAACGCCGAGTTGCTGTGCGATAAATTTATCAAGTCGCATGTGTGTGATTTTGCCTGTAAAAACGGAGGTCGGGCATTGACCCGAAAATCTGAACTGTTGTCTGCCCAGTATAGCGGTCTAATAACTTCCCTCAAGGGAAAAAGATCCGTGGCATACTATTAGCAGAATAATCTACCTACGCGAGACCATGATTTTTACACTTCGCCCATATCAGCAAGAAGCCGTGGATGCCACGCTCAACCATTTTCGTCGTCATAAAACCCCTGCCGTTATCGTGCTGCCCACCGGTGCAGGTAAAAGCCTGGTGATAGCGGAACTTGCGCGGCTGGCTCGTGGTCGCGTGCTGGTGCTGGCACACGTTAAAGAACTGGTGGCGCAAAACCATGCAAAGTATCAGGCGCTGGGGCTGGAAGCCGATATTTTTGCCGCCGGGCTAAAGCGCAAAGAGAGCCACGGTAAAGTGGTATTTGGCAGCGTGCAATCAGTCGCCCGTAATCTTGATGCCTTTCAGGGTGAATTTTCGCTGTTGATTGTCGATGAATGCCACCGTATTGGTGACGATGAAGAGAGCCAGTATCAGCAAATCCTTACTCACCTGACAAAAGTGAATCCCCACTTACGCCTGCTGGGGCTGACCGCCACGCCTTTTCGATTGGGCAAAGGCTGGATCTACCAGTTCCATTATCACGGCATGGTACGCGGCGATGAGAAAGCCCTTTTCCGTGACTGCATTTATGAGCTGCCGCTGCGTTATATGATTAAACACGGCTATCTGACGCCGCCAGAACGACTGGATATGCCAGTAGTGCAATACGATTTCAGCCGCTTGCAGGCACAGAGTAACGGGCTGTTCAGCGAAGCCGATCTCAACCGTGAGCTGAAAAAACAACAACGTATTACCCCGCACATCATCAGCCAGATTATGGAGTTTGCTGCAACACGCAAAGGGGTGATGATTTTCGCCGCCACCGTTGAACACGCAAAAGAGATTGTGGGATTACTACCCGCCGAAGATGCTGCACTGATTACTGGCGACACCCCCGGCGCTGAGCGCGATGTGTTAATTGAAGATTTTAAAGCCCAGCGTTTTCGCTATCTGGTCAACGTCGCAGTACTGACCACCGGATTTGACGCCCCGCACGTCGATCTTATCGCCATTCTGCGCCCTACCGAATCAGTGAGTCTTTACCAACAAATTGTCGGGCGCGGTCTGCGTCTCGCTCCGGGCAAGACTGATTGTTTAATCCTTGATTATGCGGGTAATCCTCACGATCTCTACGCGCCGGAAGTTGGTACACCTAAAGGCAAAAGTGACAACGTCCCGGTACAGGTTTTCTGCCCTGCCTGTGGTTTTGCCAACACCTTTTGGGGGAAAACGACCGCCGACGGGACATTGATTGAACACTTTGGTCGTCGCTGCCAGGGATGGTTTGAAGATGACGACGGTCATCGCGAACAGTGTGACTTCCGTTTCCGTTTTAAAAATTGCCCGCAATGTAACGCGGAAAACGATATTGCCGCCCGCCGCTGCCGCGAATGTGACACCGTACTGGTTGATCCGGATGATATGTTAAAAGCGGCGCTACGACTGAAAGACGCGCTGGTATTACGCTGTAGCGGCATGTCTTTACAGCATGGGCACGACGAGAAAGGCGAATGGTTGAAAATCACCTATTACGATGAAGACGGCGCGGATGTGAGTGAGCGTTTCCGTCTGCAAACGCCCGCCCAGCGTACCGCCTTCGAGCAGCTTTTTATCCGCCCGCATACGCGCACACCGGGCATCCCTCTGCGCTGGATCACCGCCGCCGATATCCTCGCCCAGCAAGCCTTATTGCGACACCCGGATTTTGTCGTTGCCCGCATGAAAGGTCAGTACTGGCAAGTGCGTGAAAAAGTGTTCGATTACGAAGGTCGTTTTCGTCGGGCGCACGAATTACGCGGTTAATGGTAGTTTTGATTGATGTATAAGGCGATTGAGTATAGAATCTCGCCCGCTTTTGCATACGCAAAGCAGATCACTTACCTGTTGCTGGGTCGCCTGTAGCAGGATTAATTTAAGAGAGAAAGAAATGTTTACTATCAACGCAGAAGTACGTAAAGAGCAGGGTAAGGGTGCGAGCCGCCGCCTGCGTGCCGCTAACAAGTTCCCGGCAATCATCTACGGTGGCAAAGAAGCACCGCTGGCTATCGAGCTGGATCACGACAAAGTCATGAACATGCAAGCTAAAGCTGAATTCTACAGCGAAGTTCTGACCATCGTTGTTGACGGTAAAGAAATCAAAGTTAAAGCTCAGGACGTACAGCGTCACCCGTACAAACCGAAGCTGCAGCACATCGACTTCGTTCGCGCTTAATTGCTGAATAAGTTGTAAAAAACTCCGCTCCGGCGGGGTTTTTTGTATCTGCAGATTATGCCTGATTACGGTATTGCTATTTTTTGCAGGCCAGATAAGGCGTTCACGCCGCATCTGGCATTCAGAACACAAAGCCGATTAATTGCCGCCAGACGTCCGGCGCTGCAATTGGTCGCGCAAATTCGGCGGCGTGCCTTTAATGGTCAAGGTATCGGTTGCTGGATCCCAGAAGATGCGTTCACCTAACAGCATCGCATCAAAGTTAATAGTCAAGCCACCGCCGCTACCGGCAAACTTCGTCAACTGACGCAGTGTGCTACGGTCTGCCGGGAAGCTCTCTTCCAGTTCGTAGCCTTTTTCAGCCGCAAACTCCGTGAAGCTCACTTCGCTGACGCCTGCCAGCTCTTTCGACAGCGACTCCAGTTCGATCTCTTCGCCTGCCTGCAGCTGCTCATTACAGTAGCTATAAACCTGCTGGCGCACGTTCTGTCGCTCTGCTTTATCCAGTTGTGCTTCGGCAGTGAAATCATCAACCGCTTGCAACAGCCCACGGTTTTGCGCTTTCGCGTTTAAACCTTCGCTGGCCCCGAGGAAATCCATAAAGAAATCCGCCACTTTGCGCCCTACTCTCCCTTTCAGGAAAGTGAGATAGCGGGTGGACTCTGGATTGGTTTCCCATTCGGTTAAATCGATACGCGCAACAATATCCGCATGATTGATATCAAGATAATGGGTTGGGTTGATGTCGAGATTTTCGTTAACGCGCATACTGCTCAGGTTGCTCAGAACTGCCACCAGCAGATACTCCACCGCCAGATAACGGTAGTGGCAAAACAGCACGAATCCACCGTCAGCAAAAGGATATTTCGCTAATTCGTCACGCAGGCGACCGGTTGCCGCGCGGCTAAATGCCAGAAAGTCCTCTTCGCCCTGACGCTGTAAGCGCAGCGTCTGCGCCAGTTCACTCTCTTCGCTAAACAAGCCGTAAGCTTTATTTTTGGCGCTATAGACCCGATGCAGTTCTGCCACCATCTCAACGACGGTTTCTGTCGGTTCCAGCAATGAATCGCGCAACACCAGCTCAAGGTTCTGCTCATCACGCTTGATAAGCTGGTGCAGAGCAATCTGGTTGATATCCAGACTCATGATAAACTCTCCTTTAAGACCGGGCGGTATTCAACCACCGCCGGTTAAGCGACGCAATAAAAGATGGCGGTCATTTTACAGAAGGCGGCGTAACGAGAATGATTTAACGCATAAAAAAGCAGAAAAAAAACCGTTGCTACGGTAATATGTTGCCCTTTCATCAACTAACTGATTTCGATTTATGCCACAAATTTCCCGCTACAGTGATGAACAGGTTGAACAATTGCTCGCAGAGCTGCTCAACGTACTGGAAAAACATAAGGCTCCGACCGACCTTTCCCTGATGGTGTTAGGCAACATGGTCACTAACCTTATCAATACCAGCATTGCCCCGGCCCAACGCCAGGCAATTGCCAACTCTTTTGCCCGCGCCTTACAGTCCTCTATCAACGAAGACAAAGCGCACTAAGGGAAACAGATAACAGGTTATGGTAACTCATCGTCAGCGCTACCGTGAAAAAGTCTCCCAGATGGTCAGTTGGGGGCACTGGTTTGCACTGTTCAATATTCTGCTTTCGCTCGTCATTGGCAGCCGTTACCTGTTTATCGCCGACTGGCCGACCACGCTTGCTGGTCGCATTTATTCCTACGTAAGCATTATCGGCCATTTCAGCTTCCTGGTGTTCGCCGCCTACTTGCTGATCCTCTTCCCGCTGACCTTTATCGTCGGCTCCCAGAGGCTGATGAGGTTTTTGTCCGTCATTCTGGCAACGGCGGGAATGACGCTATTACTGATCGATAGCGAAGTCTTTACTCGTTTCCATCTCCATCTTAATCCCATCGTCTGGCAACTGGTTATCAACCCAGACGAAAATGAGATGGCGCGCGACTGGCAGCTGATGTTCATCAGCGTGCCGGTTATTTTATTGCTTGAACTGGTGTTTGCGACGTGGAGCTGGCAAAAGCTGCGCAGCCTGACGCGTCGTCGACGCTTCGCGCGCCCGCTGGCCGCATTCTTATTTATCGCCTTTATCGCCTCGCATGTGGTGTATATCTGGGCCGATGCCAACTTCTATCGCCCTATCACCATGCAGCGCGCTAACCTGCCGCTTTCGTACCCGATGACGGCGCGACGTTTTCTTGAGAAGCATGGCCTGCTTGATGCGCAGGAGTATCAACGCCGTCTTATTGAGCAAGGTAATCCAGACGCCGTTTCCGTTCAGTATCCGTTAAGCGAACTGCGCTATCGCGATATGGGCACCGGGCAGAATGTGCTGTTGATTACTGTCGATGGCCTGAACTACTCACGCTTCGAGAAGCAGATGCCTGCGCTGGCAGGTTTTGCTGAGCAAAATATTTCGTTCACGCGCCATATGAGCTCCGGCAACACTACAGACAACGGCATCTTTGGCCTGTTCTATGGCATCTCGCCAAGCTATATGGACGGCATTCTGTCGACCCGTACGCCTGCGGCATTAATTACTGCGCTTAATCAGCAAGGCTATCAGCTGGGGTTATTCTCATCAGATGGCTTTACCAGCCCGCTGTATCGCCAGGCATTGTTGTCAGATTTCTCGATGCCGAGCGTACGCACCCAATCCGACGAGCAGACCGCCACGCAGTGGATCAACTGGCTGGGACGCTACGCACAAGAAGATAACCGCTGGTTCTCGTGGGTCTCTTTCAATGGTACTAACATTGACGACAGCAATCAGCAGGCATTTGCACGGAAATATAGCCGGGCGGCAGGCAATGTCGATGACCAGATCAACCGCGTGCTCAATACACTGCGTGATTCTGGCAAACTGGACAATACGGTGGTGATTATCACTGCCGGTCGGGGTATTCCACTGAGCGAAGAGGAAGAAACCTTTGACTGGTCCCACGGTCATCTGCAGGTGCCATTAGTGATTCACTGGCCAGGCACGCCGGCGCAGCGTATTAATGCGCTGACTGATCATACCGATCTGATGACGACGCTGATGCAACGCCTGCTACATGTCAGCACACCTGCCAGCGAATATTCGCAAGGTCAGGATTTGTTCAACCCTCAACGCCGTCATTACTGGGTTACCGCAGCGGATAACGATACGCTGGCAATTACCACCCCGAAAAAGACGCTGGTGCTGAACAATAACGGTAAATACCGCACTTACAACTTACGTGGTGAAAGAGTGAAAGATGAAAAACCACAGTTAAGTTTGTTATTGCAAGTGCTGACAGACGAGAAGCGTTTTATCGCTAACTGATTAATTATAAATCAGTTAGCGAAATATCTTACTTGCAATCGGTGTGGAAAACGGTAGTATTAACAGCCACGAGTCGGCACGTAGCGCAGCCTGGTAGCGCACCGTCATGGGGTGTCGGGGGTCGGAGGTTCAAATCCTCTCGTGCCGACCAAAAATCCCAAAAAAAACCAACCGTAAAGGTTGGTTTTTTTATATCTGCATTTAATTCGATAAACAGACCGTGACACATCACGGCCTGTTTATTGTCTGTTATCAGAACGTCCAGACCACACCCGCCTGGGTATTCCACGGCGATTCTACCCCTGCGCCATTGCCATAGCTGACTGACAAATGACCGCTTAACGTCGGGGTAAACGATGACCTTATCCCAGCCTGATAAACGCCACGGGTTCCAGCCACATCATTATTAAATTTGCCATCGTCATTAACTTTCACCTGGTTAGAATCGGCGTATTCCTGACGCACGGCGGCTTTCAGCCAGGGTTCCAGCGTCGTACCGTTTTGCAGGTCCATGTGATAGCTTACCGCCGTTCCCGCTTCAGCGCGTAATATCCGGGTATTTCCCACGTCCGCGCGCATGCCGTTTGATAACGTGTAGTCCTGACCATCTGTGGTAAAGCCGGTAAAGGCCAGATAGGGTCTAACACTCCACAATCCGTCAACCCAACGGAACCCGCTCTCGACATGAGCACCCGCGCCGTTACTATTGTAATCGCCAAACGCTGTTGCCCCATTACTCATCTTGCCATGGATGGTGTTGGCAAAACGGTCAACTTTCACCACCCCATCAACATAGGCACCGTTCTGATGCTCCCAACCGGCATAAGCCCCCAGGGTATAGCTATCGATATTACCTTTTCCGCCGCGATCAAAACCAATATCAGAATGAGAGTAACCAAAGAACAAGCCGCGAATTGTACTGCTTTCTTCACGGGAGAAACGGCTATCGATACCGAGCGTCAGGCCCGTCAATGTTTGCTCAAAACCAGCTCCCGCATCAGTGGTCACGTTGTTGCGAGTGTTAATTGCCGAACTCCACATCGCCGTATCGTAACTAACGCCTTTTACGCTACCAAGACGCTCACGCACGGTGTCCAGTTCTGCATCAAATACCAGCGGTTGTGCGGCCGCCATATTCAGCACATCAGTGGTTGAAGGGGTAATTTGCGCGCGATTCTCTGCCAAACTCCAGCTATGGTTGCCATTATCCAGCAAGGTATATTCATACGTACCGATATCAACAACGCCTCCGGCATTGCCCAACGTAAATGCAGCATCACCGCCGCCCGTTGTTACCAGTGTAAGGCTATCTCCTGCTGCCGGGCTGGCACCGGTGTCCGTCACGAATATTTTGAAATCACCTGTTGCCTGACCGGTGACGTTGAGCTGATCGCTCTGATGATTAGCCATATCGGTACGCATATAAAAATTGCCGTTTCCCGACAGGGTATTGGTGGTCAACGTAATGAAATTTTCCGCACTTGCCGTCACTGATGAACGAGTCACTGGCTCATCCATCATAATCACATTTGCGTCAGACATCGCAAGGTTGGCTAAGTTGAGGAGGGTGTTTTGGTTCGTCGTAGTGATATCGGCAATGATGGTCCATACGCTATTTTCGAGCGAAACGTCCGCTTTGCTGGTATCCACGGCACCATGCGTTCTAAAAGAAGCGCCCTCAGAAACCACTACCTTACCCACCAACATTGCGGGTGCATAATTTATTTGCGGCTTCATGACCTCAAGAATGCCATCATTCCCTCTGACTGACACGTTAACCATTGTGCCAGCCCAGACATTAGCGCGGCCATTGTTGATAACCATATTTTCAGAGATGGCTTTAGAGGAATACGTTATACTTCCATTCTGATCTGATCGACCGAGATCATATACCGCATTTGCCTGCACTCTCGTCCCAGTATCCTTTCCCAGCGATTGCATAGTGGCATGCTCATCGAGGATAGTGTCAATGGCCTGCGTGTCCTCCATAACAATAAGCCCGGAACCATCATCCAGTTCATAATTTTTTGACACACCATCTTTTATACTAAATTGGCCTTTACTGTTTGTACCACTCACTTCCAGCGCATTCGTTGAGACAATTAATTTTCCGCCTGCTTTTTTATCAACGCCAGTTGCAGTCCCGCCATCCATAACCTCCAGTAAGCCGCCACTATCTACAGTAGTATTATAAGCGAAGTCATTTTCTTCAACTCGCAAACTTCCGCCGTTTTCCAACAGCATATTGTTAGCAATACCATTCTTGATTTCGAACTGACCGAGACGGTTTGTTCCGAATACCTCCATGACCCGCGTGCTTGCTTTAATAGCACCGCCTGCTTTCTGATCTACCGCAAATGCTAATCCCCCGTCTTTAACCTCCAGTAATCCTCCCTTTTCGATAGCGGCAAAGACGGCAATCCCATCTTTTTCAACAATTAAGCGCCCGCCTTTAATCGTGGGATCATTCGCCGCGCCATAAACCTGTAGCACACCATTATTGAGCGTAGTCTGGTTTGCCGCGCCACCCATTTGAACAATTTGATAACCATCATTTAATACTGAGTATTCTGCGGTGCCATTCATTTCAATGTACTGATACCCGCCGTTAATTTCAGTATTACTACTTATACCAAATTCTTTAATATGCTGTTCTCCGCCAGAATTGATTTTCGTATTATTGGCGGTCCCATAAACCAGCTGGATATCTTTTTCCAGGACAACACCATCAACTGTCTCACCATACTCAACTGTTGATGCCAATGCTATGGGTGAATATAACGCTGTAGCCACCAGAACAGATATTGCGGAACGACAAAGAGAAACAGAACCAGATTGATGCATTGAGCTTTCATCCTATGAAATTAATTGCTGTTAAAAGCATTGGGTAGAGAAAATACCCATAGCTCCATACCCGGAGTCAGTTTTTAAAAACTGTTTAAAGAAATGCACAAGTATTGTGATTGATTTTTTAGTTGTTTTTCTTGATGAGAAGCTGATGCAAAATTCCGTCTTTATAATGAAAATGATGCCAAAGCGAACGACAAGGTTGTAGTTTTCGCTACATGTCCATACATAAAATGGGGTAACATTCACGCGCCTGGTAGCGTTACCAACGCTACGCTCAAACATAATGATTCTAATAAAACCTCAGGAGACTACTATGCCTGAAGCAACGCCTTTTCAGGTGATGATTGTGGATGATCATCCACTTATGCGACGCGGTGTTCGTCAGTTACTGGAGCTTGATCCTGGCTTTGAAGTGGTCGCCGAAGCGGGCGACGGCGCGAGTGCTATCGATCTGGCGAATAGACTGGATATCGACGTGATCTTGCTGGATCTCAATATGAAAGGTATGAGTGGCCTGGATACCCTCAATGCCTTGCGCAGGGATGGCGTTACCGCGCAAATTATTATCCTGACCGTATCAGATGCCTCCAGCGATGTCTTTGCGCTGATAGACGCAGGCGCAGACGGTTATCTGTTGAAAGACAGCGACCCGGAAGTGTTGCTGGAAGCGATTCGTGCCGGAGCGAAAGGCAGCAAAGTCTTTAGCGAACGCGTCAATCAGTACTTACATGAACGTGAAATGTTTGGCGCGGAAGAAGATCCCTTCAGCGTGCTGACGGAGCGCGAGCTGGATGTTCTGCACGAGCTGGCACAGGGGCTGTCAAATAAACAGATTGCCTCGGTGTTGAATATTTCAGAGCAGACAGTAAAAGTACATATTCGCAATCTGCTGCGCAAACTCAATGTCCGCTCACGCGTGGCAGCCACCATTCTGTTCCTGCAACAACGCGGGGCACAATAAAAATAGCCCGATGGCATGACCATCGGGCCTCTTTTTATTTACTCTCCTGCGGCGACAAATGTTGCATCGCCTGCGCGATACTACGTTCAATCACCGCACGGCGAGTATCGTTGGCAGGTAAGAGTTTCAACATCATCTCCCACGCGGCAACGGCTTCGCCAAATCGCTGCTGCTCAAAGGCATTAAACGCATACATGCTTAACACACGAATATTGCTATGGTCCGTTCTCACCAACTGGCGCAGCAGTTCGCCGCCGAGGCGGTTGTCGTTGGGATCAGATGAACGTGTCAACGCTTCAGCATAACCCAGTGCGGCATCGCTGTTTTTCGGATCGAGGCGATACGCAGTAGCGTATGCATCGGTGGCGATACTGGCGTTACCCAGCGCCATGCCAACGCGACCCAACATAATCCAACCTTCTATATCTCCCGGATTTTTTTGCAGTTGAGTACGCATCCCCAGCGCAAGGCGCGACATCTCTTCTTCGTTGAGCGGATCGGCTTTCGGATCCAGCGCCCTGTCCAGCAACGCCGGAGCCTGTGCCGTGGCCTGCTGCCAGATTTTCACCTGCTGATAATTGCCAGTCTGGTAGTAGCTGACGCCAGCCACAATTAACGCCACCACAATACCCGGCAGATAAACAACATATCCGGCACGCTTACCTTCCGGCACGCTTTGTTCAGGAAACGCTTCCGGTACCACGCGTACCCGACGCCGCGAACGGGCGTATATGACCCAACCGCCAATACCAATAGCCACTACCGGAAGCACCCACAGCAGCACGGTCAGCGGCGTTAACGGCGGATCGTAAGTGACGAAGTTGCCGTAACGCGCCACCATATAATCGACAATCTCTTTCTTACTTTTGCCTTCCTGCATCAGTTCATACACTTTCTGGCGCAGGTCGGTGGCAATCATCGAGTTGGAATCGGCAATGCTGTTGTTCTGGCATTTCGGGCAACGCAGTTCTTCAGTGAGCTGACGGAACTGTTGTTCCTGTGCTTCATCTTTAAACTGCAACACATCGATGGTCGCCAGCGCTGAGCCGGAGATCATCAGCATCAGCACGCCCAATAAAAACCTCATTGTGCGGCCTCCTTACTGTATTTCTCCCACAGCGGCTTGATCTCTTCTTCCCAGACGCGAGGATTCAGATCGCCCGCATGGCGATAGCGAATGATACCGTTGCCGTCAATAAGAAACGTTTCTGGCGCGCCATAGACACCGAGATCCAGCCCTAACATGCCGTCGCCATCAAACAGGCTTAGCGCGTAAGGATTGCCCAGCTCTTTCAGCCAGCTGATTGCCTTCTGGCGATCGTCTTTATAGTTCATGCCGACCACGCGGATGCCCTGCGCAGAAAGCTGATTCAGATATTGATGTTCCGCACGGCAGGTCGGACACCAGGTCGCCCAGACGTTAAGCAGCACTGGTTTGCCCTGAGTCAGCACATCCGCCTGATAAAACTGCCCCGGATTGTCCAGTGATTCGAGACGAAACTTCGGCACTGGCTTGCCAATGAGCGCCGATTCCAGATTGGTCGGATCATCCCCTTCGGCATTACGCGCCAGCTGCCACAGCAGCGCCGCGGCAATCGCCAGGAAGATAATCAACGGAATTAACAATACTTTGCGCTTCATACAGCCTCCGGCGCAGTTTTTTGCGGACTCACGCGCTTACGATAGCGAGGATCAAACAGACACAGCAGTCCGCCCAACGCCATCATCAGCCCGCCCGCCCAAATCCAGCGAACAAACGGTTTGTAGTAAAGACGCACAGCCCACGCGCCGTTTTCCAGCTCTTCACCGAGCGCGGCGTACAGGTCACGCGTGATGCCACCGTCAATCGCCGCTTCGGTCATCATCGACCCGGCAGTGTTGTAATAACGTTTTTCCGCATACAGCACCGTTTCCGGTTTACCCTCTCGCGTTACGCCGATAGTCGCCACACCGCCACGCCAGTTCGGGCCAGTCACCTCTTTGACATCACGGAAGGTGAAGCGATATTCATGAATATCGACGCTATCGCCGGACTTCATGCGCACATCACGCTCAACGCTATAGTTCTGGCTAAAGGCAATGCCAACAATTGTCACTGCCAGCCCCAGGTGAGCCGCCACCATCCCCCAATAACTGAAGGTGGTTTTCGTGCCGCGTGAAATACGCAGCACAGCTTCCGCAATTGCCAGCACCGCAATCCAGCAGGCCATTGCCAGGCCGAGCACCGTCATCGCCACCACTTTGCTTTCGAACAGCCACGGCAACAGCAGAGACAGCACCAGCGTAGAGATAAAGGCGAAAATCAATAAATTGCGGATCTTACGTGGGCGATCGCGCCCCCAGCGCACCAGAGGACCGACACCAAGCAGTAGCGCAAACGGCACCATCAGCCAGGTAAACATGGTGTTGAAGAACGGTTCGCCAATCGAAATACTGCCCAGTCCCAGTTGCTTGTGCACCAGCGGCAGCAGCGTCCCCAGCAACACCACCAGCATCGCGGCGACCAGCAAAACGTTGTTCGCTAACAGCAAAGATTCCCGCGACCACAGCGCATTGTTTACGCGTGAGCGAACTTTGTGTCCACGCGCGGCAAACAGCAGCAGCGAACCGCCAATCACCAGCACCATAAAGGCGAGGATAAACATACCGCGCGCCGGATCAGACGCAAACGCGTGTACCGATACCAGCACGCCGGAACGCACGAGGAAAGTCCCCAACAGACACAACGAGAAGGCACTGATTGCCAGCAGTAATGTCCACGCTTTGAAGCTGGCGCGTTGTTCAGTGACCGCAAGTGAGTGCATCAGCGCAGTCCCCACCAGCCACGGCATAAACGAGGCGTTTTCTACCGGATCCCAGAACCACCAGCCACCCCAGCCGAGTTCGTAATAGGCCCATGCGGAACCGAGCACAATGCCGAGCGTCAGGAAAATCCACGCCGCCAGCGTCCACGGGCGAGTAAAACGCGCATAAGTGCTGTCCAAACGCCCGCTCAGCAAAGAAGCAATGGCAAAAGCAAACGCCACCGAGAAACCCACGTACCCCATATAAAGCAGAGGCGGATGGAAGATCAGCCCCGGATCCTGTAACAGCGGGTTAAGATCGCGCCCTTCAATCGGGAAGTTCGGCAGCGTGCGTGAGAATGGGTTAGAGGTAAAGAGAATGAACAGCAAAAAGCCGACGCTGACCATCCCCATTATCGCCAGTACGCGGGCCACAATATCCAGCGGAATACGCTGACTAAAAATCGCCACCGCAAAGGTCCAGCCGCTCATCAGCAGCACCCACAGCAGTAGCGAGCCTTCATGCGCGCCCCAGGTAGCCGCCACGCGATACCACACCGGAAGCTGGGTATTGGAGTTGCTGGCAACATAGGTGACGGTAAAGTCGTTGACCACGAAAGCATTGACCAGCACCAGAAATGCGCCAGCCACAGACATAAACAGCAGCCAGGCAAACAAGCGGGAAGACGCCATCATGCGCGCATCTCCGCGCGCCACGCCCCATAGCGGATACACGGACAGCAGCAGCGCAATCCCTAACGCCAGGCACAGCAGCCCGTTACCAATTTCCGGCATCATGATGCTGGGTCCTTATAAACACTCGCCGGGCGACGGTGGTTAGCTTCCATCGCTTTCTCAACTTCTGGCGGCGTATAGTTTTCATCGTGTTTCGCCAGCACTTCTTTCGCGAGGATATGATTGCCTTTTTCCAGCTCGCCTTGCACCACAACGCCCTGCCCTTCACGGAACAGATCCGGCAAAATGCCTTCGTAAGAGACATCCACTGAGCCTTCAGCGTCGTAAATGGTGAACGTTACTTTCAGCGAATTGGGATCGCGCTGCACGCTACCCGGCATCACCATCCCGCCAACGCGCAGACGCTGACCGACTTCCGGCATCTGCTGAGTTTCACGCTTGCCGTAGAGAATTTCCCCCGGCGTATAAAAGAGATCGATATTCGAGCGCAGCGCATATAGCACCAGACCGATAGTCAGCGCCAGCCCTGCCAACACGGCACAGGCAATCCACAAGCGGTTTTTACGGCGAATATTCATGCAGCCTCCTGCTGTTGTGCAGCACGTAAACGCGCCTCTCGCGCCCGCTGTTGCGCCACGCTACGCAGAATTGCGCGATGCTGCATCACCGAGTGCACGACCAAAACCACCAGCGGAATAACGGTCATCACCACCGCCAGCCAGACAAAAAAGGCGTAACCGCCCATTGCGAAAAATTCATTCCAGGAAGCAAATGCAGGGGTCATTTACGGCCTCTTTTCAGTATCAGTTCACTCACCCACGGACGGCGTTTTTCCATCAGCAAAATCAAATTACGCATCCGCATCAGCGTCAGCGTGGCAGACAGGAGCAGGAAGCCAAAAATCGACCAGCGCAGCGGCGAACGCATCGCCGGATCGATACTTTGCTGCATCCGCGTTGATCCCTGATGCAGGGTGTTCCACCACTCCACGGAGTAATGAATAATCGGCAGATTCACCACGCCAATCAGCACCAGGATACCTGCCGCACGGCCCGCCAGACGGCGGTCGTCGAAGGCGTGCCACAGGGCAATCACACCCACATACAAAAACAGCAGCACCAGTTCAGAAGTCAGACGTGCATCCCATACCCACCAGGTGCCCCACATCGGTTTTCCCCATGCAGAGCCGGTAACCAGGGCAATAAAGGTAAACACGGCACCAATGGGGGCCATCGCCGCCACCGCCAGGTTGGCCATTTTCATCTGCCAGACAAGGCCAATAAACGCCGCCACCGCCATTGATGCATAAATGCCCATCGACCAGATCGCCGCAGGCACATGCAGGTAGATAATGCGGTAGCTATTTCCCTGCTGATAATCAGCCGGAGCAAAGCCGAATCCCCAGATCCAGCCGACGGTAAGCACGACCACACTGGCAATTGCCAGCCACGGTATAAACCAGCCACAGATTTGATACAGCCGTGGTGGGATCGCCAGTTGATGCAGTGTTTTCCACATAGTTTCGATACCAGACTCGAACAAAAATCAGTAATCCAGCGTTATTGAATGCTGATTCGTAACGCTGCCGCCGTCGCAAAAGGACTTAATGTCGCGGTGCCTGCCAGCAACGCGCCTAAAATTGCCAGATACCCGTCAACGGGCAAATGCATAGAAGCCGCGTCCATCGCGGCGGTGGCAAAGATGAGTAATGGGATAGTCAGCGGTAACACCAGTATGCTGAGCAGCACACCACCGCGCTTAAGTCCCACTGTCAGCGCCACGCCCGGCGCACCAAGAAAGCCAAGCGTAGGCGTTCCCAGCAGTAGCGTTAACGCCATCACTTGCCAGCCATAAACATCCATTCCCAGTAGCATTGCTACCAGGGGCGAAAGGATGAGTAACGGCAGACCGGTTACCATCCAGTGCGCCATCACCTTCGCCAGCACAACGGCGGGCAAGGGTAACGGCAACAACATCAATTGTTCAAGACTGCCGTCCTGCAAATCGTCACGGAACAGTCGTTCCAGCGCCAGCAAGGATGAAAGCAGCGCAGCAACCCAGATAATGCCCGGTGCAATACGCGCCAGCAGTTGCGGCTCCGGACCGATACTGAGCGGAAAAAGGGTAATTACAATCAGGAAGAACCACAGCGGGTTGGCGATTTCAGCGCTATGGCAAAACGCTACGCGCAGCTCAAGACGGAAAATGCGCCAGAACATCATACGGCCCTCGTTTGCGTCAGTGAAATGCGGCGAATTTTACTTTCAGCAACGTTGAGCGGCTGGTGGGTAGTGAGAATCACAATCCCCCCCTGCTCTGTATGCTGCGCCATACGCTGGGTCAGACGATCGACGCCGTTAACGTCAATCGCGGTAAAAGGCTCGTCGAGGATCCATAACGTGGCACGGGTCAGCCACAGACGCGCTAAAGCGACGCGGCGTTGTTGCCCGGCAGAAAGTTGATTTACCGGAATATCTTCGAATCCGGCAAGCCCGGCCTGCGCCAGGGCTTCCAGACATTGTGCGGTATCGCCATCGCGATGATAAAAGTGCAGATTTTCTAACGCCGTCAGCCGGGTTTTGATCCCCGGCTGATGGCCTATCCATAACAGGTTTTGATGGTAGCTGTCGCGTACCTGATGCAAGGGCTGCCCTTGCCAGAGAACCTCGCCTGCGTCAGGGCGAGACAACCCCGTCAGCAAACGGAGAAGCGTTGTCTTCCCCGCGCCGTTGCTACCGGTGATTTGTACCCACTCTCCTGCGTTCAGCGTAAATGACAAGCCACTAAATAAGGTTCGTTCATCCCGCTCACAAAGTAACTCTCTGACTTCAAGCATACCCACGCAATAACCCTGTTAAAAACCTGGCTCGACTTCACGCATATCGGGGAGCTTGTGCGCTATCCCTTTATGGCAATCAATACAGGTTTGCCCATCTTTCACCGCCTGGTCATGCATCTTCGCGGCAACCGATTTCTGGGCGGTTGTATCCATATACTCGAAGTTGTGACAGTTACGGCACTCCTGCGAGTTATTGTCCTTCATGCGCCGCCACTCATTCTGTGCCATCGTCAGACGATGAGCTTCAAATTTCTGCGGCGTGTCAATAACGCCAAAAATTTTACCATACAGCTCTTTACTTGCTTTGAGCTTGCGTATCATCTTCGGCACAAACTCGTGCGGAACGTGACAATCCGGACAGGTCGCACGGACGCCGCTACGGTTGTTGTAGTGCACGGAATCCATGTATTCCTGATACACCGTGTTACGCATTTCGTGGCAGCTAATGCAGAACTCTTCGGTATTGGCTTTTTCCATCCCGGTGTTAAAGCCGCCCCAGAAGACGATGCCGCCGACAAAACCGATCAACAGCAGCGTCCCCAGCGCCAGACGGCTGGGGGTACGCCACCATTTCCACAGGCGCTTAATCAGACCAGGCTTACGGTCAGAATTTCCCATAATAACCTCTTATTTCCCGTAACCTTTTGATGGGGTAAAGGTATTCCCCACGATTGGCGCGGTATCGGCCTGCGGTACGTGACATTGCAGACAGAAATAACGACGCGGAGCCACTTCCGCGCCCACTTTGCCGTCGCTGTCCATAAAGTGAGTAGGACTGATACGCGGCGCGCCAGTGGTGCGATAGCTTTCGACACCGTGGCACTGCAAGCAGCGGTTGGTATTGGTCGTTACCTGATAACCTTCAACGCTATGCGGGATCATTGGCGGCTGATTCACATAGTTCAGCGGCATCCGATCCTGCTCTTTTGGCATCCGAATGGCCCCTTCCTGCGTCCCGGATACTTCCGGCGACTGGCTAAAATCGACGCCATTAGCCGCCCAAACCGCGCCGCTTACCACCAGGGCCAGCATCGCCGTCCATTGACACAGCGCTTTCTTCAGGTCATGGCTTTTCATGATTTCGCTCCCGAACTCCATCGTGTAGTTATTGTAAATACATCCTCAGAACAGACATCCACGCAGCGACCGCACGTCATGCAATCGCGGCTGGTGACCTGCACCGGGCTTTGTTCATCCAGCACCGGGGCACGTAGCACATGCGGTTCCGGGCAAACATGAAAACAATCCATACAGCGGTTACATTTCTGCCGATCGCTGGCCGCAACGGTAATCACACCTTTGCTACCCAGCACGCCATACAGCGCGCCAACCGGACAAATGTGCCCGCACCAGCCGTGTTCAACGACCAGTAGATCAAATAAAAACAGCGCGAGAATAAGCAGCGCGCCGCTGCCGAAGCCCATTACCAGGCTACGCCCCATCAGGGAAACGGGGTTGATCCATTCCCAGATGAGCGTGCCAGTTAAGGCTGATCCCACCAGAATGACCACCAACAGCACGTAGCGAATGTGGCGAGGGATCGTCGCAGACTGATTGAGGTCAAAGCGCCTGCGTAACCAGTTCGCTAAGTCGGTAATCGGGTTCAGCGGGCAGACCCAGCTGCAAAATAATCGCTTTCCTGCCAGGGCGTAGAGCACGGTGATAATCACCGCACCGGTCAACGCCACCGTGGCAGGCAGATGACCACTGGCAAGACTTTGCAGCGTCATCAGCGGATCGGTCAGCGGAACGGTGTCGAATAACAGGCTACTGCTGTAGTTGCCGTGCAAGATCCACACACCAAACCACGGACCGCTCAAAAACATCCCCAGCACGAAGAACTGACAAAGGCGACGTAACACCAGCCAACGGTGACTGCGCCACCAGCCTTTTTTCTCCAGCGCCTCGCGCCCGGCGTCACGTTTACGATTTGCCATTGTTCCCCTCCAGCCAGCCGAAGCGGTAATGGTGACCTAACTCCCCTTTCGCCAGTGACAGCGGTAACACCTTGATTGCCGGTTGTTCCAGCACGCACACTTTTTCGCACTTACCGCAGCCGGTACAGGCGTCGCTGTGAACCGTCGGCAGAAAGCGGGCGTGCTTACCGGTACGCGTATTGCGCTCCAGCTCCAGGGTGATGGCCTCATCAATTTTCGGGCATTCGCGATAACAAACATCGCAGCGCAGCCCCTGAAAGTTGAGACAGTTTTCCTGGTCCACCAGTACCGCCAGCCCCATCCGCGCTTCGTCGATCGATTCGATCTCACGATCCAGCGCACCGCTCGGGCACACTTTGGCGCACGGAATGTCCTCACACATTTCGCAAGGAATATCCCGTGCGACAAAATATGGCGTGCCCGCCGACAGGCCAGAAGCCAGCGTCGCCAGTTTTAAGGTGTCGTAAGGGCAAGCCTGAACACACTGACCGCAACGCACACAGGCACTGGCAAAGGCGTTCTCGTTTATGGCTCCGGGCGGGCGCAACCGCACGCCAGATGCGCGTGCGGTTTGCTGTTGTAACCCCAGCGCCACACCCACGGCAGCCAGCCCGCCTGCTGTGCGAACGACATCGCGCAGAAAGCGGCGGCGACCATTTTGAGGTTTCGCTGACCGGGACATAATGGCTTACACCTTCTCCAGTTTGACCGCGCACTTCTTGAAGTCCGTCTCTTTCGAGAGCGGATCGGTCGCATCCAGCGTCAGTTTGTTAACCAGCTGTGCGGCGTCGAAGAACGGCATGTACACCAGGCCCTGCGGCGGACGGTTACGACCGCGCGTTTCGACAATCGAGATCACTTCGCCACGGCGAGAAACCACTTTCACTTTGTCGCCACGACGCAGATCGCGCGCTTTCGCATCCAGCGGGTGAATAAACAGGACCGCTTCCGGGAAGGCGCGGTGCAGTTCCGGCACACGGCGAGTCATACTGCCGGTGTGCCAGTGCTCCAGGACGCGTCCGGTAGAGAGCCACAGGTCGTACTCTTCATCCGGTGCTTCCGCCGCTGGTTCGAACGGCAGTGCGAAGATCACCGCTTTGCCATCCGGTTTACCGTAGAACTTGTAGCCTTCGCCCGCTTTCACGTACGGGTCGTTACCTTCGCTGTAACGCCACTGAGTTTCTTTACCGTTCACCACCGGCCAGCGCAGACCGCGCGCTTTGTGGTAGTCATCGAACGGCGCGAGATCGTGACCGTGACCGCGACCAAACCATGCGTACTCTTCGAACAGCCCTTTTTGCAGATAGAAGCCCAGCTCGCGGGATTCATCGTTCAGCTGATCTTCCGCCAGTTCGGATACCGGGAATTTGCTCACTTCGGGGGTGGCATACAGAACTTCGTACAGCGTTTTGCCACGCAGTTCCGGTTTCTTCGCCAGCAGCTCTTCCGGCCATACTTCTTCAGTTTTGAAGCGGCGGGAGAACTGGACTAACTGCCAGAGATCCGATTTCGCTTCGCCTGGCGCCTGTACCTGCTGACGCCAGAACTGAGTACGGCGTTCGGCGTTACCGTAAGCGCCCTCTTTCTCTACCCACATTGCGGTCGGCAGGATCAAGTCGGCGGCCAGCGCACTGACTGTCGGATACGGATCGGAGACGATGATGAAGTTGCGCGGATCGCGCCAGCCCGGCATACGCTCTTCATTAATGTTCGGCCCGGCCTGCATGTTGTTGGTACACATGGTCCAGTAAACATTCAGCTTGCCGTCTTTCAGCGCACGGTCTTGTGCTACCGCATGCAGACCGATTTTCGCCGGAATGGTGCCGCTCGGGATATTCCACTTCTTCTCGCAGATATCACGATGTTTCTCGTTAGTTACCACCATGTCCGCAGGCAGACGGTGGGCAAAGGTGCCCACTTCACGCGCAGTACCACACGCGGAAGGCTGCCCGGTCAGGGAGAACGGACCGCAACCCGGCTGGGAAATTTTGCCGGTCAGCAGGTGCAGGTTGTAGACCAGGTTGTTGGCCCACACGCCACGAGTATGCTGGTTGAAGCCCATCGTCCAGTAGGAGATGACTTTCTTGTTCGGATCGGCATACAGCTGCGCCAGTTGTTCTAACTGGTCTTTCGGCACGCCGGTCATTTCAGCGGTTTTTTCCAGCGTATACTCAGCAACGAAGGCTTTGTAATCTTCGAAGCTCATCGGTTCGGAGGCGTCAGAACCCGGATTCTTCGCTGCTTTTTCCAGCGGATGGGTCGGACGTAAACCGTAGCCGATGTCCGTCGCCCCTTTGCGCAGGTTAACGTGCTTGCTGAAGAAGTCCTGATTTATCGCATTGTTTTGAATGATATAGTTGGCGATGTAGTTCAGGATCACCAGGTCAGATTGCGGCGTAAAGATGATGCCGTTATCCGCCAGCTCGAAGCTACGATGCTGGTAGGTTGAAAGCACCGCCACGGTGACGTCCTGGTTAGAGAGACGACGGTTAGTGATGCGTGACCAGAGGATCGGGTGCATCTCCGCCATGTTTGCGCCCCACAGCACAAACGCGTCAGCCTGCTCGATGTCGTCATAGCAGCCCATCGGCTCATCCATACCAAAGGTACGCATAAAGCCAACTACTGCCGATGCCATACAGTGACGCGCGTTCGGGTCGATGTTGTTCGAACGGAAGCCCGCTTTGAACAGCTTGGACGCGGCATAACCTTCCCAGATAGTCCACTGACCAGAACCGAACATACCGATCGATTCCGGCCCTTTTTCTTTCAGGGCGGTTTTGAATTTCTCTTCCATCACATCGAAGGCCTGATCCCAGGTGATTGGGGTAAATTCGCCTTCTTTGTCATATTTACCGTTTTTCATACGCAGCAGCGGCTGCGTCAAACGGTCTTTACCGTACATGATCTTGGGCAGGAAATAGCCCTTAATGCAGTTCAGGCCACGGTTAACCGGTGCGTCCGGGTCGCCCTGACAGGCCACCACACGCCCCTGCTGCGTTCCGACCAGAACGCCGCAACCAGTACCGCAGAAACGGCACGGCGCTTTATCCCATTTAATGGCTTCCTGCTGACCAACAACGGCGTGGGCAACGCCCGGCACGCTGAGACCGGCAGCCGCCGCAGCGGCCGCAACGGCGTTAGCTTTCATAAAGCTACGACGACTGAGTTTCATGGTGTTTCCTCACCTTGCTCTTCCTGCTGGTGATAAACCAGCGACACCGCCAGCACGCCCTCTACGTTGCGTACTGACTCAATGGTTTGGATCAGCGTTTCGCTGTCTTCTGCTTCCACCACCACAATCAACTGACCGCTCGGCGCGTCGCTGACAGCAACTTCACAGCCGGGAAAGGCGTTCAGTTGGGTGCTGATGTCTGAAATTCGTTCGCTTTTGGCCTGCACGACCAGGCTGCAAACTTGCCAGTTAGTGTGCATGGAGATACTCCGCAGTTATGGCTGATACCGGACAGCTGGCTGCACATGCTCCACATCCGTTGCAAAGTTGGCTATTAAGTTGCGGCTGGTAGATCCCGGAGAGCGTCGGGCGAAAGATAATTGCCATTGGCTCACAGCTATCCTGACAGCGGCGGCATTCAACTGACTGATACGCCAGGCACGCGTCCCCAATGGTGAACTGCAAATCCCAGGCCCTGGTGTGGCGCGGAGAAAATAGCGATTCGGGGCAAGCCTGCGCGCAGGCGTAACAGAAGCTGCACTCGTTATTTTTGAAATTAACGCTCGGATAGCCGCCCGCGCCGCGTTGCAGGATGTTGTTTTCACAAGCATTAATACAGGCGTCGCAGCGGGTGCAATGGGTCAGAAAATGAGATTCATCACCGGACCAGGGCGGACGGATACCGTTACTGGCTTTGCGCCAGCGACCAGTGAGTATGCCCCGACGGGATGCATCAATCTTCACATTGACCTTCCATCATTAACGCGCTCTGAAAATTGAGAGCGACCAAATAAACCGCATAATTAATAAGCCATTTTTATAGCCGCTAAGATATTAAAGGATGTGTCAAAGATGCATACCCCGATCGAGGTAAAACCTGTAGCAGGATCAAAAGAGTGGCGGGAAGCGTGGCAAAAACGGGCTTTTGCTCACATTTCAAATGGTTATAAATATATTTATATAGCGATTAATTCACCAGAGATATTTCTGCTGGTTTGTTCTCTCATCAGAATTTAACACTAAAAGAGCAGGTAAAATTGTCTGAATATTCTTTAAGTTATTCATAAAGCAAATTAATAAATCTGATGAATATGTTAACCTTCAGCGACATCATCGGTGCAAACCTATAAATGAAGAAGGAAAGCAAAAAATGAAGACCATTCTACCTGCAGTATTGTTTGCCGCTTTCGCCACCACTTCCGCCTGGGCGGCAGAGAGCGTCCAGCCACTGGAAAAAATCGCGCCTTATCCACAAGCTGAAAAAGGCATGAAGCGTCAGGTGATTCAGTTAACCCCGCAAGAAGATGAATCTACCCTGAAAGTAGAACTGTTAATCGGTCAGACGCTGGAAGTCGATTGCAATTTTCATCGTCTCGGCGGGAAGCTGGAAAGCAAAACGCTGGAAGGCTGGGGCTATGATTATTATGTCTTTGATAAAGTTAGCTCGCCGGTTTCCACGATGATAGCCTGCCCGGATGGCAAGAAAGAGAAGAAATTTGTCACCGCGTATCTGGGCGATGCTGGAATGCTGCGTTACAACAGCAAGCTGCCGATCGTGGTGTATACGCCAGACAATGTAGATGTGAAGTACCGCGTCTGGAAGGCGGAAGAGAAAATTGACAACGCGGTAGTTCGCTAAACTGCCGTGAAGTGCGGCACCCCGTAGGTTGGATAAAGCGGTCACGCCGCATCCGACATCTAACGCCCGAGCCGGTTGCCTGATGCGACGCTGACGCGTGTTATCAGGCCTACACCGCTGTGAAGTGCTCCACCCCGTAGGTCGGATAAGGCGGTTACGCCGCATCCGACATCCAACGTCCGAGCCGGTTGCCTGATGCGACGCTGACGCGTCTTATCAGGCCTACACCGCTGTGAAGTGCGGCACCCCATAGGTTGGATAAGGCGGTTACGCCGCATCCGACATCCAACGCCCGAGCCGGTTGCCTGATGCGACGCTGGCGCGTCTTATCAGCATACGCCACATCCGGCATACCATGCCGGATGTGGCACATCATTACAACGCAATATCCGCCACTTCTTTTTGAACGGGTTGCGGTTTCAGCTGCGGTTTCGGCGTACTATCTGCTGCTTGCGGTTTGTCGTATTTCAGCCCCAGCACTTCGCTGGTGTACTGCAACTCGCGTTCTGTTGCGGCTACATCACCGTTCAGCTTGCGTCCATAAGACGGAACGATCGCTTTCAACGTAGCCTGCCATTGCGGGCTGGAAACACGATCGCCAAATACTTTTTCCAGCAGATTCAACATAATCGGCGCGGCGGTTGACGCCCCTGGCGATGCCCCCAGGAGCGCGGCAATGGTTCCTTGCTGGTCACTGACCACTTCAGTACCCAGACGCAGTACACCACCTTTATCGGCATCACGCTTGATAATCTGCACACGCTGCCCCGCTTGCCACAAACGCCAGTCCTCTTTTTTCGCTTGCGGATAGTACTCTTTCAATGCTTCAAAACGATCCTCTTCACTCAACATCACCTGACTCACCAGATATTTCACCAGATCGAAATTATCCAGCCCGACGTGCATCATCGGCATCACGTTAGAGGTGGTGGTGGAACTCATCAGATCCCACAATGAACCGTTTTTGAGGAATTTGGTTGAGAAGGTGGCAAATGGCCCAAACAGCACTACGCGTTTACCGTCCAGAACGCGGGTATCGATATGCGGAACCGACATCGGTGGTGCGCCAACGGATGCTTTACCGTAAACCTTCGCCAGATGGTGATTAACCACGTCTGGGTTTTCCGAAACAAGGAACTGTCCGCCCACCGGGAAACCGGCGTAGTCTTTCGCTTCCGGAATCCCCGATTCCTGTAACAGCTTCAGCGCCGCACCGCCCGCGCCGATAAAGACAAATTTGGCACGAATGTTCTGTGCAGTGCCATTTTTTAGATCGGCAACGGTAACGGTCCAGGTGTTATCGTCATTACGCTTTAGGGCGCGGACTTCGCTGCTGAGTTGCAGCGAGAAGTTAGATTTCTTCTGCAAGGAAGCAATTAACTGGCGGGTGATCTCGCCGTAGTTCACATCGGTACCAATTTCCGTACGCGTGGCTGCCACTTTCTGTTGCGGATCGCGCCCTTCCATCACTAACGGTGCCCACTCTTTGATCTGCGCGTGATCTTCAGAGTAACGCATACCGCGAAACAGCGAGCTTTGTTGCAACGCGGCGTAACGGGCGCGCAGGAAATTGACGTTATCCTCGCCCCAGACAAAGCTCATATGCGGAACGGTATTGATAAATGAACGCGGAGTACGCAGCACGCCGCGCTCGACCTGGTGCGCCCAGAACTGGCGGGAAATCTGAAATGCTTCGTTAATGGCGACTGCTTTTTCAATACTGATGCTGCCATCGGCGTTTTGCGGGGTGTAGTTCAGTTCCATCAGTGCAGAATGCCCGGTTCCGGCGTTATTCCAGCCGTTCGAACTCTCCTGCGCGACACCCTCCAGGCGCTCCACCATGGTCATCGACCATTCAGGCTCCAGCTCGCGTAAATAGGTCCCCAACGTGGCGCTCATAATGCCGCCGCCAATCAACAGTACATCAGTTTCCTGCTCCTCGGACGCTTTCGCTTTTGCCGCCATCGAAACGGCATTAAGCCCCACGGCCATCGAGAAGAGCATGGCAGTCACTTTTTTCATCTTGTTAATGCCTTACTTTTAGTCGCTTTATTGCAGGTGAGATTTGCGCGGCATCAACGGTAACACTTAAGTAACAACATTTAAATAATGTTTATAAATTATATTCTAATTTTAGAAACATTATAATTTCGTTGATTAATTATAGGGTTATTAGAAATGAAGGGATTTTTAGCATATTGACCTGGCGGCAGCAGTCCGCCAGGTCAGCGTCGTAATATTATGCCGTCCGGGCAACGGCATCACGCGAAGCGGCATCGCGCTCTTCGCCCGTCAGCTCGCTAAGTTGCCCGTTGCGCATCTCCAGCAGGCGGTCGGCGTGGATAAAGTAATGATCATCATGACTGATGGCGAAAATAGTTTTACCCATCTCCTGCATCAGCGGCAGCAACACCTGATAAAACTCACGACGGAAGTGTGGATCCTGATCCGCCGCCCATTCATCCAGCAGGATAATATCGCGTTCTTCTGCCAGCGCCAGCAACAGCGCCACGCGTTTTTTCTGCCCTTTTGATAACTTCAGGTTAACAATACGCCCGTTGCTTAACTCAAGCTTATGAGCCATTTTCAGCTGCGCCAGCCACTTCTCAACCAGTTGCGGGTTAGCGGGTTTACCCTCCGGCCCCAGCAGTTGATCAAACAGCCAGACATCGGTAAACACTGCCGAAAACAGTTTGCGATAATCTTCCGGTTGTTCGCCGCTGACAGGTTTGCCATCCAGCAAGATTTCGCCGCTTTGTGGCTGATACAAGCCCGTCAACAACATCGCCAGCGTCGATTTTCCGCTACCGTTGCCGCCAATCAGAAACAGCAGCTCGCCACGTTTGATGGTGAGATTAATCGGACCAACGGAAAACGCGTTATCCTGATAAGCAAACGTCACGTTACGCAGCTCCAGCGTTTGCCAGTTGGGAAACGCCTGCGGGCGCGGAAACTCTGCTTTGAAAGGCGCGAGCGCGAATTTGTTCAGCTTGTTAAACGCCACCTGCGCCGTCAGCAGCGTCGGCAATGCGCCAACCGCCGAAAGCAGCGGCGTACGCAGGAATAAAAGCGTCAACGAATAGGTCGCGGCAACGTTGGTATCAGCCCAACCGAGGCTGTTCGCCATCCAGAACACCAGGCCGATTGCGCCCAGCATCATGATGTTTGACCAGTTCACGGCACTAAGATGGAAGGTGTCTGCGCGAATAATATGATGGCGATACTCTTGCGCATCAGGAATGTAGAGGTTGTTAAACACATACTCGGCGCGTTCCCGGTTCAGAGTCAGCTCTTTGCGCCCTTCAAGTACAGTTTGAAAATCCGTGTACAGCTTGTCTTCGGTTTCACGCAGGGTCGCCATATGTTTGTACACCCGCGCCACCAGCACAAAACCGCCCCAGATGGTGATCGCCATCCAGATAGCCGTTACCAGCAACATTTTGCCCGACAGCATCCACAGATACGCCGCAGAACCGATAGTGAGAATGATCCCCTGCACCAGTTCCGGCAGACGCACAAAAGCAATGGTGATATTACGCACATCGCTGGTTAATCCCGCCAGCAACGAGGCGCTACCGAGTTGTTCAATGCGCTCGACGTGAGTATCCAGAATCCGCTTGATAAATTCACTACGCAGTCGGTAAACGAAGTGATGCCCCAAAGTGGTGAGCGCCAGTTGCGATCCGAGAGTGACTGCCATCAACAGCAGCAATAATCCCAGAAACTCCGGCAACACCAGCAGACTGGTATCCGCCGTTTCGATAAGGCGCTGATTGATAAAAGCAATTAAGCCAATGCCTAAAGCCGCACTGGCGAGGCTTAGCGCCATCACACTGATAAATGGCCAGCGATACTGCCGCCAGACAAGTACAAGAAGTTCCATGCAGAAAACCCGGACAATGAATTACAGCCCGCAGTTTAAACATCTTCGCGCGCACAGCAATAATAATTCTTATTTTTATTCTTTTTTACCTGCCTGACGGAATGTCAGGTTGTAGCGGCAGTCGGTGGTGAGTGGATGAAACCCCGCTTTCAACGGTTGAATACCGTGATAAAACAGCCGCGATTCACCGCCCCATACCACCACATCGCCATGTTCCAACAACAAACGTTTGAGCGGATCATTACGTTTCAGGCCACCAAATTGAAAAATCGCGGGTAAGCCCAGAGAAACAGAAACAATTGGCGCGCGCAGATCCGGTTCGTCTTTATCCTGATGCAGCGACAGTTTCGCGCCAGGAGCGTAGCGGTTGATAAGACAAGCATCTGGCTGGAAATCTGGATAGCCCGCCGCCGTAGCCGCACGTTGACATAAATTATGAAAACTCTGCGGCATGGCGGGCCACGGTTTATTTGTTTGCGGATCAATGGGCGAATAGAGATAACCTTGCCGATGGGTCGTCCAGCCCAGATGCCCACAGTTGGTCATCGCCACCGACATGGTATATCCCCCGGGGGTGACCATCTGGCGAAACGGCGACTGGCTGGCAACGTCATTAATATCGCGGATCAGTTGCTCCGCAGCGTTAAAAGCAAAACGCCGTAAAATTACCGCACCAGCCGCCAGTGGCTCTTGCTACGGTTCAGCATCGGCAAACAGATCCAACATTACCTCTCCTCATTTTCAGCTTCGCGGCGCAGCAGTTGCGCTTTGCGCGACGCGCCCCAGCGGTAACCTGAAAGCGATCCATCACCGCGTACTACCCGATGACAGGGTATAACGATAGCCAGCTTGTTGGCGGCACAGGCACTTGCAACGGCCCGTACCGCTTTCGGTTTGCCGATGGCGTTAGCCAGTTGCTGATAACTGACGGTTTCACCGCAAGGTATCGTGCGCAGTGCCTGCCAGACTTGTTGCTGAAAAGCAGTGCCGCGAATATCCAGCGGTAACGTCAGCGGCGTATCGCGTTGATTGAGGCTGGCGATCACTTCACGCACATGTTGCTGAAACGTCAGATCGGCAGGCGCGTTGTCGGCAGCGGGAAACATCTGCTGCAACTCGCTGATTAATGTCGCGTCATCATCGCCCAGCAATATCGCGCAAATCCCCCGCTCGCTTTCTGCCACCAGGCAACGACCCAGCGCACAATCAGCCAGCGCGTAACGCACCGCCAGATTTTCGCCACCGTGACGGAATTGTTTAGCCGTCATGCCCAGCGTTTCGTCAGCTTTGCGGTAGTAACTGCTGCTGTCGGGGAATCCGGCGTTAAGAATAGACGTCGTCACGCTCTCCCCTTTCGCCAGCGATTCGCGCAAACGGCGAACGCGCCAGGCCTGTTGCCAGGCTTTAGGCGTCATTCCGGTAGTCGCTTTAAACAACCGATGCAGATGGAACGGACTCATCGCCACCTGGTCGGCTAAGACTTCCAGCGTTACAGGCGTTTCCTGTTCCAGCAGTCGACACGCGTGGGTGATTTTATCCAACCGATGTTGCCGGGGATTGGCTTTGTCTGGCTGACAACGTTTGCAGGGGCGAAATCCGGCGGCGAGTGCCTCGCTGGCATTTGCGTAGAAGGAGACGTTTTCCCGCAAAGCATGTCTGGCGCGGCAAGACGGACGGCAAAAGATGCCTGTGGTGCGCACGGCGAAAACGAATTCGCCGTCGGCATTCGGGTCGCGGGCTAAGACAGATTGCCAACGTTGATCGTCAGTTAAGCATGTGGCGTTTTTCATAATCAGCTCCCTGGTTAAGGATAGCCTTTAGTCTGCCCGGTCACCATGGCACAAAAACCAACAATCTTGCGCTTTAATTTTTTTCGCTGATAAGGAAGCTTTTAAACTGCGGCGACATCCAGGTTTTAAAGCTATCACCTTCTTTGGTGATCATGTAGACCGCCAGCCCTTCCCGGCGAACAACCTCTTTGGCTTTCTCCGGCCCGAGCACCATTAAGCCAGTATCCCAGGCATCGGCTTCCAGCGCCGTCGGAGCAATCACCGTCACGGATACCAGATTGTGTTCGATGGGACGCCCGGTTTGCGGATCGATAACATGGGAAAGACGTTTGCCGTCCAGTTCGTAATAGTTACGGTAGCTGCCAGAGGTGCTAATCCCATGACCGTTGATATCCACCACAGCCTGAACCGCGTTTTCTTTATCGGTTGGTTTTTGAATCGCTACCCGCCACGGCAGGCCTTCACCGTTCATACCACGGCTGTTCAGCGCGCCGCCCACCGACACCAGATAGCGGGAAATCCCTTCCTGCTCCATCAAGCGTGCCAGGTGATCCGCCGCATAACCTTCGCCGACGGTAGAGAGATCGACATATAAATCCGGCAGGTCTTTTTGCAGATATTGCTGATGCGACTGATTAATGACCGTCAGGTGCTGTAAGCCAGTTTTGGCTTTCATCGCATCGATCTGTTCCTGGCTCGGAATTTGAACCGGCTGTTGTTCCGGGCCAAAGCCCCACAGATTCACCAGCGGCCCGACGGTTATATCCATCGCACCATCGGTCCTTGCGCCAATGCGCAGCGAGGTGGTGACGATATCGGCCATCGCTTCACTTACCGGCCACGGCGACAAACTTTGCGAGTCGTTAAAGCGCATCAGCGCGGAATCTTTTTTATAGGTCGAAAGCAGCTGATCGTCGGCGTCCAGCTGGGTCTGAATCTTTTCTTTAAGTTCGGCGCTGCGTTTGGCGTCAATGCCCGGGATGCTGGCACGCCAGAAGGTACCCATAGTTTTGCCTTCAAGAACGGTAACTTCAGTAGCGTGGGTTTTGGCGGGTTGTGGTTTTTGATCGCAACCAACAAAGAAGAGCGCGGCAGCCAGCAGTGCCACACGGGTAAAGCTTATTTCCATACGTGATTATCCTCATGCGAACGGTCGCAAGAGTACACCAAAAAACTGAGTTTGTACGCTGAAAACAATGAAAAAAGGGCCCGCAGGCCCTTTGTTCGATATCAATCGAGATTAGAACTGGTAAACCAGACCCAGAGCTACGATGTTATCAGTGTTGATGCCAGCGTCACGAGTGAACTGGTTGTCGTCCAGCAGGTTGATTTTGTAGTCAACATAGGTGGACATGTTTTTGTTGAAGTAGTAGGTCGCGCCAACATCAACATATTTCAGGATATCTTCGTCGTCGTAGTTACGACCATTGATGACACCCAGGTTTTTACCTTTAGACTGCAGGTAAGCCAGGGACGGACGCAGACCGAAGTCGAACTGGTACTGAGCAACAGCTTCGAAGTTCTGTGCTTTGTTCGCCCAACCCAGGGAACCTACGCGAGTTGCGTTGTAGGTCTGGGTGTACTGAGCAGCCAGATAGATGTTGTTAGCGTCGTATTTCAGACCACCAGTGTAGGTTTCAGCACGGTCGCCAGTACCGATCAGACCAGTGTTGTTCTGATCCCAGGTACGTTTGGAGCTGGAGATCGCACCACCGATACCAAAGCCTTCGTAATCATAAGTGATAGATCCGCCAACGCCGTCGCCGTTCTGACGCAGAGCTTTACGACCATTGTTGGTGATGCCATGACCAGTGAAATCCGGATCATTTTCACCGCTTACGCTGCCATTCTGGCCCTGGTACTGAACAGCAAAGTTCAGGCCATCAACCAGACCGAAGAAGTCAGTGTTACGGTAGGTCGCGAAGCCGTTACCACGCTGTTGCATGAAGTTGTCAGAACCGTAAGTGTCGCCACCGAATTCTGGCAGTACGTCGGTCCAGGAAGTTACGTCGTAAACTACGCCGTAGTTACGACCATAGTCGATAGAACCGATGTCCTGGAATTTAAGACCAGCAAATGCCACACGGGTCCAGGAGTTGTTTTCGCTTTCCGGAGCGTTGCCCTGGATCTGATATTCCCACTGGCCGTAACCGGTCAGCTGGTCAGTAACCTGAGTTTCACCTTTGAAGCCAAGACGCATGTAGGTCTGGTCGCCATCTACAGACTTGTCGTCAGAGAAATAGTGCAGGCCGTCTACTTTACCGTACAGATCTAATTTGTTGCCGTCTTTGTTGTAAACTTCAGCAGCGTTTGCTGCGCCTGCTACCAGCAGAGCTGGGACCAGGAGGGACAGTACTTTAACTTTCATGTTATTAACCCTCTGTTATATGCCTTTATTTGCTTTTTTATGCCACTGCATACTGATTAACCCTCATTAATCAGTCGGCAAGTCCATTCTCCCCAAAAATGCAGAATAATCCAACACGAATATGATACTAAAACTTTTAAGATGTTTCATTTATCGCTATAGATGTTTCAAAATGTAAATGCAAGGGAACTTTTTAAGATTATTACGGAATGGCGAAATAAGCACCTAACATCAAGCAATAATAATTCAAGGTTAAAATCAATAACTTATTCTTAAGTATTTGACAGCACTGAATGTCAAAACAAAACCTTCACTCGCAACTAGAATAACTCCCGCTATCATCATTAACTTTATTTATTACCGTCATTCATTTCTGAATGTCTGTTTACCCCTATTTCAACCGGATGCCTCGCATCCGGTTTTTTTTACCCTTCTTTACACACTTTTCATTATTCTGTGCTACCACAGAAAAACTATAACGCTTGTTAACTATTTCACAAATAATTAACATCAGCATAATTTCCAGCAATCTTTGTTTATTTGCAATTATTTTCGTTGGGCTTTTTGTAGGTTATTTGTACAGCAAAATGGCGCTTGTACATCTATTTCCCCCAATGCAGGATGATAAATATCACGGGAGAATAGAGAATCATCAATCAGGTAAGAGTCTGGAATTTCACACTGTACCCTTTATACTGCCCTATCACTTCGCGAAGTTTTAACAGGTCATAAACACGAATGCGTCAGAAAGAGACAACGGCCACGACCCGCTTTTCACTCCTACCGGGGAGCATTACCCGCTTCTTTTTACTGTTGATCATTGTGTTACTGGTGACGATGGGGGTAATGGTACAAAGCGCCGTTAACGCCTGGCTGAAAGATAAAAGTTACCAGATTGTCGACATTACCCACGCAATCCAAAAGCGCGTCGATACCTGGCGTTACGTGACCTGGCAGATCTACGACAACATTGCCGCGACGACCTCCCCCTCCTCCGGCGAAGGTTTACAAGAGACGCGCCTGAAACAGGATGTCTACTATCTGGAAAAACCGCGCCGCAAAACGGAAGCGTTAATCTTTGGCTCTCACGACAACTCAACGCTTGAGATGACTCAACGGATGTCCACCTATCTGGACACATTGTGGGGCGCAGAAAATGTACCGTGGTCGATGTATTACCTGAATGGTCAGGATAACAGTCTGGTGCTGATCTCAACCCTGCCCCTCAAAGATCTCACCTCCGGATTTAAAGAATCGACCGTCAGTGACATTGTTGATTCACGTCGTGCAGAGATGTTGCAACAGGCCAACGCCCTCGATGAACGCGAAAGTTTTTCTAACATGCGCCGCCTGGCCTGGCAGAACGGTCATTACTTTACCTTGCGTACCACGTTCAACCAGCCGGGACATCTGGCAACGGTTGTGGCTTTTGATCTGCCGATTAATGATTTGATCCCACCGGGTATGCCGCTGGACAGTTTCCGCCTTGAGCCAGACGCGACGGCAACGGGAGACAATGATAATGAGAAAGAAGGGACGGATAGCGTCAGTATCCACTTTAACAGTACGAAGATTGAAATCTCCTCGGCACTCAACTCTACCGATATGCGACTGGTCTGGCAGGTTCCTTATGGCACCTTATTGCTGGATACGTTGCAAAACATTCTGCTGCCACTGCTGCTGAACATCGGTTTGCTGGCGCTGGCGTTATTTGGCTATACCACATTCCGCCATTTCTCCAGTCGCAGTACAGAAAGTCTACCCAACACGGCGGTCAATAACGAATTGCGCATTTTACGGGCAATCAATGAAGAGATAGTCTCACTGCTGCCGCTCGGCCTGCTGGTTCACGATCAGGAATCGAACCGCACTGTCATAAGTAACAAAATTGCCGATCATTTGCTGCCGCATTTGAATCTGCAAAACATCACCACCATGGCGGAACAGCATCAGGGGATTATTCAGGCGACGATCAATAACGAGCTGTATGAGATCCGCATGTTCCGCAGCCAGGTCGCGCCGCGCACACAAATTTTCATTATTCGCGATCAGGATCGCGAAGTGCTGGTAAACAAGAAACTCAAGCAGGCGCAGCGTCTGTATGAGAAAAACCAGCAGGGGCGGATGACCTTTATGAAAAACATTGGCGATGCGCTGAAAGAACCTGCACAGTCCCTGGCGGAGAGCGCGGCTAAACTCAACGCCCCGGAAAGCAAACAACTGGCGAATCAGGCAGATGTGCTGGTGCGGCTGGTCGATGAAATACAGTTAGCGAACATGCTTGCGGACGATAGCTGGAAAAGTGAGACGGTGCTGTTCTCCGTGCAGGATTTAATTGATGAAGTTGTGCCTTCAGTGTTGCCTGCCATCAAGCGTAAAGGTCTGCAACTGCTGATTAACAATCATCTGAAAGCACACGATATGCGCCGCGGCGATCGCGATGCCTTACGACGTATTTTGCTGCTACTGATGCAATATGCCGTGACCTCAACGCAATTGGGAAAAATCACCCTTGAGGTTGATCAGGATGAGTCCTCCGAAGACCGCCTGACGTTCCGCATTCTGGACACCGGAGAAGGCGTAAGCATTCATGAAATGGATAATTTGCACTTCCCGTTTATCAACCAGACCCAAAACGATCGCTATGGCAAGGCGGACCCGCTGGCATTCTGGCTGAGCGATCAACTGGCACGTAAACTGGGCGGTCATTTAAACATCAAAACGCGGGATGGGCTTGGTACACGCTACTCTGTGCATATCAAAATGCTCGCAGCTGACCCGGAAGTTGAAGAGGAAGAAGAGCGTTTACTGGATGATGTCTGCGTAATGGTGGATGTTACTTCGGCAGAAATTCGGAATATTGTCACTCGCCAGTTAGAAAATTGGGGTGCAACCTGTATCACACCCGATGAAAGATTAATTAGTCAAGATTATGATATCTTTTTAACGGATAATCCGTCTAATCTTACTGCCTCTGGCTTGCTTTTAAGCGATGATGAGTCTGGCGTACGGGAAATTGGGCCTGGTCAATTGTGCGTCAACTTCAATATGAGCAACGCTATGCAGGAAGCGGTCTTACAATTAATTGAAGTGCAACTGGCGCAGGAAGAGGTGACAGAATCGCCTCTGGGCGGAGATGAAAATGCGCAACTCCATGCCAGCGGCTATTATGCGCTCTTTGTAGACACAGTACCGGATGATGTTAAGAGGCTGTATACTGAAGCAGCAACCAGTGACTTTGCTGCGTTAGCCCAAACGGCTCATCGTCTTAAAGGCGTATTTGCCATGCTAAATCTGGTACCCGGCAAGCAGTTATGTGAAACGCTGGAACATCTGATTCGTGAGAAGGATGTTCCAGGAATAGAAAAATACATCAGCGACATTGACAGTTATGTCAAGAGCTTGCTGTAGCAAGGTAGCCTATTACATGAACAATATGAACGTAATTATTGCCGATGACCATCCGATAGTCTTGTTCGGTATTCGCAAATCACTTGAGCAAATTGAGTGGGTGAATGTTGTCGGCGAATTTGAAGACTCTACAGCACTGATCAACAACCTGCCGAAACTGGATGCGCATGTGTTGATTACCGATCTCTCCATGCCTGGCGATAAGTACGGCGATGGCATTACCTTAATTAAGTACATCAAGCGCCATTTCCCAAGCCTGTCGATCATTGTTCTGACTATGAACAACAACCCGGCGATTCTTAGTGCGGTATTGGATCTGGATATCGAAGGGATCGTGCTAAAACAAGGTGCACCGACCGATCTGCCGAAAGCTCTCGCCGCGCTGCAGAAAGGGAAGAAATTTACCCCGGAAAGCGTTTCTCGCCTGTTGGAAAAAATCAGTGCTGGTGGTTACGGTGACAAGCGTCTCTCGCCAAAAGAGAGTGAAGTTCTGCGCCTGTTTGCGGAAGGCTTCCTGGTGACCGAGATCGCTAAAAAGCTGAACCGCAGTATTAAAACCATCAGTAGCCAGAAGAAATCTGCGATGATGAAGCTGGGTGTCGAGAACGATATCGCCCTGCTGAATTATCTCTCTTCTGTGACCTTAAGTCCGGCAGATAAAGACTAATCATCTGTAGGCCAGATAAGACGCGTTAGTGTCTTATCTGGCATTTGCACCGATTGCCGGATGCGGCGTAAACGCCTTATCCGTCCTACGATTCCCATTATTTCAACAGATTACATTAAAGTAGGCCAGATAAGAC